>NZ_JBFRRH010000133.1:0-38159 GCF_041472995.1 Vibrio sp. 10N.261.46.A3
CAAGTTGATTCGGTATAGATACAATTAGTGAAACATTACTGATGAACAAAGAAGTAAGTAGTGTCGAATTAGAAGCTGCGTTCAGCCAGTTTGTAAAATCAATTCCAGAAAATGATGTGGTAATTTTAATAATTGATAATCTAGACCGTGTTTCTAGCAAAAAAGTTAAAGAAATATGGAGTGACTTAGAAATACTAACTTCTATATGCACTAAAAACCTTAGAATCATTGTCCCTTATTCTGAAAATCATATTGCATCTGCATTATCTAGCGAAAAATCCAAAAGCAACAATGAAACTCAAGAGATAGTCCAGAGCTCTAAAAGTGGACAGGAATTTATTTCCAAAAGAATTCCTGTAGTATTTAGAGCACCTCCAATTATGTCAGCCGGTTGGCGTGAACCTTTTGCACAATACTGGAAAGAAACCTTATTAGACCGAGGTGGGAAAGATGATGTCGCAGATTTAATCGATCTATGGTCTTCAACTCTAGAAAGCCGACAAATAACACCAAGATTTTTGAAAAAACATATCAATGATATCGCATCGATCATTATATCTAACCAAGAAACTAACCCTAAAGCTTGTTGCTGCTCTGCTTATTTGTTGGTTTGTAAGCTTAATAAATTCCCGGTAAACGAATTTCTTTCAGACACTTCCTCACATGCTACAGAACATAAAGACTCGCCTAAGATAGAAGCAACAAAAAGAGTTCTACGTAAAGTCGTTGGTATAAACGAGTGGCCGTTAGCAATAATGGCTATTCACTATCAAACCTCCACAGAGCTTGCACAATGCGAGTTACTAGGAGAACCTATAAAAAGAGCGATTAAAAACCATGACGCTCAAAGTATAGTTGAACTTGCAAACATGTATGGATTTACTATTGAATTCAATAAAGCAATACGTTCACCAAACACTGAACCATACGACTTAGTCTGCCTTGCACATTCTACTATAGAGCACCCGAAAAATAGTGAAGGGGAAAACCCTGAGAAATGGGTCAGTACTTGGATTCCTGAAGTTAATCATGCTCTCATAGAGAATAAGCATAATACAAGTTTGGACAACTATGACCTAAAAACTATATCTGCCTTTAAAGCACTTTTAGATAATGGCTTGCCATTAAACTTAGAACGAATCGAGCACGAGATTAAGGTAGTTGAGCAAGAAATTTTGGCCACTGACCCGGAAATGAGCGAGGAGCTATACCAGACTACAGAAGCGCTATACAACTATACACATTTAACAGATAATATTCCTTCCTTCGTAGCAACCCCCTCAAGTAGCTACTTTATTAATGTCTTGTGGCCACACAGACATGAGCTAACCAGATGGAACATTACTGATTACAAGCAAAGTTACCTTGAAATTGAAAAAAGTCTTGAGTTAATAGCTTCAACCAAGAGTTATTCTGGCCGATTCAACTACTTTGAATATTTGGCAAACATAAGTAAAATTAACAACCATTCAATTAAAGTTCTAGTGAATAGCACACCTGTAGCAACGTACGATCAAGTATTTAATTCAGAAGAAAGCCTAAGTTGGTATGCTCTACCATTCACTGTAGCTTGGTATCAGTCAGCCCAATCTGCAACGATTTTCAATCAATGTATTTCTAAATTTGCTCTGAATACTGAAAAAGATAGAATCGGCGTATGGATATCAGTACTACTTGCATATAGTATCGAAAATGAAATTACATCGACACATGTTCGACTCAGCAACAGTAGTGTTATCACACCAAATGATTTTATAAATCAAAAAGTCAAAGAGTTTGGAAAATTAGATGAAGACGTTTTATTTAATTTACTTGCGTTATCTAGCTCATTTGAATCTATATTAAAAGCTTGTCAAGATGCCATGTTATTTCCATTACTCAAGAACACTGTGAAACGTTTATGGAATGTACATAAGGTAAAATCTCTTCAACTAAGTAGCGCATTGAATTCTAGCTACCCTCTGTTAGCAAGTATTATCGAAGATAAAGAAGCACTCCTGAACAGGCTAAAAGATTGGCTACATAGTTGTGATGTACAAGTCAAAAATTGGTCTCATCAATTAGTCAATGATGTTCTAATTACAGAAAATAAGTATTTTATTGATTTTTCTTGGAAGGAAATATCTTCAATTGATGATGCGCCAAGCCTAACACGTATATTGAATTCAAAGGAATGTCATGAATCACAATTTATTATCAACCAATTCTCAGATGGTAAAAACAAACTAGCCAACTCAAAATTTGTAGCTAATATTCTAATAGACCTTCTAGATTCCCCTACTCTAAAGCAAAAGAGCGGTTCTGTTGCACTAGAATTACTGAACCTGTTGTATTCTCATGACAAAAAACGAGTAATACGACAAATAAAGGTACAGCTAACATCAAACTCCATAGAACGTTCTCAAAAATATACTCTTATTGAGTATTTTGGTTCCCAAGTAAAACTAGACCCCCTGAGCAAAGAAGACACTCAAACACAAGTTATAAATTTAATTGATGGTTTAAATTCACCCAAGGTTGCTAATTGGATTAACGTACAATTGACTGACCTTAAGGGCTGGAGTCCAGACAAGCTTATTGAATTAAAAGAGGCTACCGAAGTGTACTCTAAAGAATATAATTTAGAAAAAATCATCTCTGCATACGATGAAGAAATGAGTCAAAAGGCTTAATTTTTTTTAGGTAGAAGTGGAAAATTAAACCACTTCTACCTTAGCTGATTTCAAAATAATCCAATCACATTGTTTTTCCCATCTTCTTCAAGGCCTTTGGTCTGATGGTGCTTTGGCTACCCACCAAACAAGTTTCAGCCATGATACGTTCCCATTAAATAGCGGTCCTTTTGTTTCATGTACTCGACTTCGATTTATTACAAAAATGTTTTTGCCAGTCCCAAACAAAAAAGAGCCGCTAAAAAGCGGCTCTTGATTTTCAAACTATTTGTTGAAAAAACCATATATTGATATTGACGATTTCTTTTTTTTCAAAAGCTTACTCAAAAAACAACCATATATTGATATCGTCTAAAACAACCATAAGTTGATATTTTTGCGTTGCGTCGAATTGATTTTGAATTTTTGTGTAAGAAATTTTCTTACACAAAAATGGCACAATAGACCCATGCTGACCAGCAGAGTTGCTCAGCAATCAAACAGTGAAGATAGATATCGTAGCTCGAACATCGAAAGAATGCAGTTTGAAAAGCTAGCTAACTATTTAGTAAATATCCTCATCACTAAACAGGTACTCTAGTCTATCGCCTTCCCTCGCTACTCTATAAGCTGTGCGTAACCAATCTTCCAAAGTAGATTCCGATTTGGATAAAAAAGCACGTACGGAAATACCTTTATCACTATTGACATAAAAATCAACCAAGTCGTAAATGGTGTTTCGTTCCGCTGTGTATTTGAGTAGCATCTCTTGATCCAACTCACCGTGTGGAGCCACTTTATTCATCAACTTGATGGGACTAATTGCTAGGGTGTGGAAACAAATGTATTCATCTGTTTGTTGGGTATAAACTGTTTGAGACCGTTGACTACCTTCAAAACCAAACGCTAATTCATTAGGTTTCAGCATCAGTCTTAACTCTGGGTGATAATCCAAGAAATTAGCTCTTTCCTCTTCCAGTGACTCACTCAAGTCTACTGATTCAAAGTTTGCCGCACTTCCTTCCATTTCTTTTTCAATAGACTGATGTGTGTATGGGAACTCAACTTGTTCGATGGTAAAAAGACGCTCTACGTTTCTGTAGTACCTTAGTTTAGTTTTATCATGCTTTGCCAGGAGTCGGCACATATGGCAATTTGAGAACGTTTTGAGATCATTAAGCAAGTCTATCTCACCAAAATCTTCATCTAGTTTAGCCTCGCTTGTTGCTGAAAGTACAAGCTCATTTGATTTACGAGCAGCACGCAGTTCAAACTCATTCTGTCCATCCGTTGCTGAAATTCCTTTTGAGGTGATTTCAAATCGCTCCCCATTCAGGTAAGCATCTTCAATATTCGATTGAAGTTTTTTGAGGCTATCAAGATGCGATTGAGTATGTAATCGCTCAAAGTAACACTCCTCACTAAAGTGTTTATCTGCCACAAAAGGGCTTTCCAGGTAATCCGTAATCTGTGGCTCGATCGCGGACAATTGCTCATCAATGCTTACATCTGAAGCTAACACTTGGCGGTCATTATTAATCTTGTGCAGGTTTTTGATAAATTGATTCAAATTGGAGGCGCTCTGTTGCACTTGTATATATTCCACACTCTCTCTAATGTGAGGGTAGCGAACCTGGATAAAGTGGTCTGAAGCATTCGTGCAATTGATACTAATATTCCTTTGTGCCAACGAGCCAATGCGATCGACTCGCCCAACCTTTTGCTCCAGTGCAATTGGACTTGCCGATAAACCATAATGACTAACTGCATCGCAAAAGGTATGTAGGTCTTCCCCCTCCTGAAACACATCGGTAGAGATCAACACCATTGGGTACCCAGGCATACGGAAGCGTCGAGCCAAAGGAGAACGGTCACCACTATTGATACCACTGGCCCCAGCACTACTTTGTAGGTTTCTGATTTGGCTGGAAATATAACGCATCAAATCGCCATGATCTTTTCGGTAGGCGTCACTGAAGTTAAGTTTAATGATCAGGTCAATATTTGCCGTAATTGAGCGTAGAATGTTGTAGCTACTAAATGCCAGTTCTGATTTTTGTTCTTTCTGCTTTTGTTCTTTCAGCATTTGAACAAAATAACCTTGCTCATTTTTTTCCCCTCTAATGGAATAGAGGTCAATCCAAGGGTGATCAACTCTGCAAATATAACCAATGACCATACGCAGAATTTCACGCAGATGGATCGCTCTATCCTGCTTCAGTGAGTCCTCTTGGTTTAAAATCGCATGTACAAAGTCTTCTTCTCCCCAAATCGGAAAGAGTTCATTAAGTTCATCATTTGCTTGCTCAAAAAAGGTCACAGAATCCAATGCACTCGCCAGCTTCTCTCGGTCAGTAACACTGATTTTCGGCGGATTGGTATGATACAAATACTTATACAGTTTACTAGCAGTTTGTCTAAGCTTTTTATCGGCTGAAATATCTGAAATTAAGCAGCGAAGATAGCAGAATTGGGCAACTTGGAATCGCTTTTGATCATCCGTATCCGCATCAACCAATTCAAGCTCTTCAGCGTAGCCACGCAGATGATGGTTAGAATAGCTTTTACCCGATTGTTGGCGCAGTAACTTGGCCCAGTTAAGTTCAAACATAACTGAACGCTGGGCGACTTTTTGACGAAAGTTGTGCGGGGTCACCCACCTCCCGTCATTCTTTAAGCTCTTTTGCTCATCAATGATTTTCTCAATGTAAGCATTTCTTCCTCGGTAGAACCAAGCAAAGAAATCATCACTTGCACATTCCCCCTCACTTGTCTTTTCCACTTCGCCAGATTCCAAATCCATGTCGACCAATCCATTGTATTTATTGGTCAAGTAGTAGCGATGCATCTCTCTTACAAAGGCATCATTTTGAATAAATTCGCCAATAAAATCGTTGTCGTAGTGTTCTTCAAACTTACGCTTTAATTCACTCACGCTGGCAACACGGCGGACAAAAATCAACTGCTTCTTACCATACTTATATATTTGTTCATGTAATTGCTTCACCACCCAATCCATTTTTGGGTGTGGCGGTGTATGGTTGAACTCTTTCTGGTAACTATTAATCAATTGACCGATGACACTGTCATCTTTTGCGTCTTCTTTTCGCTCTTCATCATCGCCATCAAATATTGCATGCTCTCTATCAGTCAAAGTACTTGGAACATAGCTTTCAAACGACGCAAGCAGACCAGTTTGATACTTTCCTGCGAAGTTTTCACGCAGATGTTCACTTATCCGTTTTTGCATCAATGCTGCAAACAATTTTTGGCCATCATGCATCTCAACCTGAGCGAGCTGGCCTGTCCGATGCTCCTCTCGATACATATTTCTGGTGTGTTTTATACCGGATATATCCAGCTCATTGAGGCGCCTTACCATATACTTTGGTAACAAAGCCTCACGAGCACTGTTATCTATCTCAGATAGGGCATATTCTCCAAACAACTTAAACTGATTATCCAGCTCACTGAACTCGTACTCATAGGGCGTGGCTGAAAGAAGCAGTACCTTGTTCGTCAGAACAACCAGCTCCTGCTCTCCCTTATTGAGCGTACCCAGAATCGTGGCTAGGTTTTGGTTGCGATCACTCGATGACATCCCTCTTTTGAAGTTGTGCGCTTCGTCCACAACAATCAAATCAAACTTAGGCATGATCCGGTTGATAGCCCGCGCCCATAAATGCTTGCATTGTTTTTTCAGTTCGGAAAGTTGTCCCCCGATATCATCATCTAGGCATTCAACACTTTGCAGTAGCTCCTCAATGGTATCTGTGTTACCTGAATAGATAGATTTGAGCTTCTTCAAACTTATTTTGATGCTGTCCTCGTCATTTCCGAGTGCAAAACTCAACGCTGAGGTACAAATGAAGATATCCTGGTTATTGCCTAAAGCGGCTTCACGAATCAATGACTCTAGAGTGGGACATATGACATAAGGAGCGGCTGGAGAGCGATCCAGTGAGCGTACAATTAAATCATCATGAAGGTAATTGTGCTCGACAAAACTTTTATAGTCTTTAACCCACTTATCACGCACATTATTCTTGGGTAACAAATAAAGCACCCGCAGGTTTGGCTGCTTCTTACGCATCAATGCGATGGTCCCCAAAGATACATAGGTTTTCCCCATACCAACTTCATCTGCCAGATAAGCGAGCTTTTGTTTATGCAAGATATTATAGAGCGCAACACTGCCTTCTATTTGTAGTTTAGCTAGTGGTTTCCGCTCCTCTAAACCGGCTGAAAAATCAATGAGAGCCTTAGCACTACTGACAGATATCACTAGTTATCTCCCTTGACTTCAGCACTGCTAGAGGAGAGAAACTCTCGCTTAAACCAGGCGAAAAACTTTCGGTTATAGCTCGGATCGTCACAACAATCCGTCAGTTGCAGTGTATTGCTGTCTTCTAGATCACATATCGCTGTAGAAACCAGATTAGATAGTTCATTATCAACTGGCTCGACCCGCTGCAATGTATCCTGAATCGAGATCAGTGAAAGGTAACGAATTACAGGGGCAATGGCTTTACCCGGCTCCGTTTTTACGGTGAGTAGCTGCAAAGCACCGTGTAGAGAATCTGGTTGTTTGCCGAGTAGATAATAGTCTAACGTACGTTGATCACCATCTTCACGCGCTTGACATAGCGTCTGATTTAAGTGGTAGAAGGCACTGTTGATTTCTGAAAACTCAGAGAAGAAGTTTCGAGACTCAGCCTGAAGTTTATCTGTGAACTCTTCATTCGAACTGTACATGGATGCCAACTCACTTAATCTTGCATAATGCTCTGTCACCTGCAACAGCTTTGATGAACTCATTCCGCGGAAAATACTCAACAGATCAGTCAGGCTAAGTGGTGGAAGTACGCAGGGTCTGGCAAAGACATTCTGTTGGCTGAGAATAAGCTCTCGGCTTATAGGCTTCATCTCGTCATCATGAGAGGTTGCCGTAACAAGCGAGGAGTTTTTAAGGTGTTGCTCAAGACAGTCTTGAACCACGTGGACATGAGGCTGTGATTTGCCATTTACCCATTCAATTCTCGCCAGTTCTTCCTTGCTCGCATTAAACAGCTTGATCAGGTGCGGCCATTCAATACTGCTATTGATTAAACTCAGCACATGACTCTTCCAACAGTAACTCAAGTTCATGACTGGAAATCCACTTCGCTCATCATCAACATCCCCATGCAGATCTACTCTACTTTCTTCAAAAGTCAGCGCAGTGATCGCTTTACCTGAAAGTAACCGAGCTTCACCACAGTGCTTTATGAGGAAGCCAGCCTCTACGTTGTCTTGAAAAGCTTTGTAGCTAAAGTTTACCGAGCCCAAAAAGAGGTCGGTTCTCGATGCTGAAGACATTCGGAATACTTTAGCGTGAAGTTCTCTAGGAACCCCTTTTTCGACTAGTTTTTTGGTTAATTTTTTGCGCCAGCCGCACCATTGAACACCTTGTTTGCTTAGTTGCTCATACACGTCTTTAGCAACCTTTGCCCGGGTCTCATCATAAGGGTCAAGGGGCAAAAAAACTCGGCGAGACTCAAACTGATTCAGAAAATCACTCATCACCCTGCTCTCACCGGACTCGGCAAAATAGGGAGAAACCACCTCTAGCTGACTGTATTTATCCTGTTCGGCGATAAAATCTGAAAACGAGCGCTCCCCCGTCGTGAAATAGAATGATAACTGCTCATCATCAGCGGTCTTAGGCAGTGATTCAATGGCCTCAACGACCTTCTGAAGCGCGGAATCTCTATTGGTCGTCACTTGCTGATAGAAAGTCAGCGCACCAATAATTTCGTCGCACACGTTTTTCGGTGCCCACTCACTAGTGAGCATTACAAAATGCCCACACTCAATATTGTCCCACCAACCAGCACGAGTCAGATTAAATGATCCCGCACCAAACAGGACTCCGCCATTGAATGACTCCTCACCTTGTAACTCCAGTACCATCGCAATGAGCTTTGCATGTTGACAGCCTTTACGCGGTGAGTAACCGTGATACGCAACTTCAAGTCGCGGCGAGCGCTCACACCGATAAACAGTAGGATCGTAAACCACTGATGTATCGATGCGCCTCTGTGTCATTAAACGCTCTATTTGCTGCCAGCGAATAGCATCATTAGTTGATAATGCAGGTTGGTAAGTGCCGTGGTTTTGTTCCGATTTCTGGGACATTAACAACGGCATAATTTCCAGTTCAAAAAAGTCAGGCTCAAAACTGTAAGTTGAAAAAAATGCCGCTGTCACCAGTGAGCCTTCGAGATAATCTGCCACCAGATCAGAAATAGTATGGTAGTTCACTAATTCGCCTCCAAACGGATCGCTTCTCCTGCAATCAATAAGAAACTGTACAGAAAATAACTATTTTCAAACGTGTCTTTCAGTGACGCAAACCCCTCGTCAACATCTGGCAACTCTCCGGCATCGGAGACCACTCGCACAAACAACTTATCCTCTCGAGATTCGATCCAAGGTGCACCATTACGTTGCTTCATGATCTCCTGATGATGATGTAACAGTGTCTGCAGATATTGCTCGCCATTACCATCGTTTAACAATTTGACAGAAGACATCAGAAAAGAACGATGAGGCAACGACGTCAACGAATAAGGAATCGTAAGCGGGTTACAATTCATCCTTTGATTCAGTTGCTCAATAATCTGCTGGACAGGCTTATCATGCTGCCCCTGTAGCCAAGAAAACACGGAATCATTGAGCACCAGAACTGGCTCAATCTGCTTAATATCCATCGCATAAATCTGCAATAGTGAATCATCACACTGAACAAGGTAATCAAGGAACGGCTTGGTCCCAATTTCCATCTGCTTCGTTAGGTAATGGTTAGCATGGCGATAGAGTGACGACTGAGCATTACAGCTCTGACTTGAAGCGATTAGAGCTTCTACAAACCGGGTTCGATTGTCTGAATCCCCTATCAATAGTTCAAATTTGACCGCTAATTCACTAAGTTGGCAGGTTCTCAACTCCCCACTATCACATATCTGACATAGAGTCTTCCATACAGTTCCAAGTTGCTCGATGAGATGACTCGCCAGCTCTTCACCTGATGCAGTTAAACGGCGATGATCAATCTCTATCAGTTCTGCTCTCGCCATCGCTGGAGTGTACAACCCCCAAAGGCCCATTGAGAGCTGGTTGTTCAGCAAAGGCGTGGCGAGGCCGAGTACCACGTGACTCTCCGACATCCTCTGTTTCGCCTTGGTAATACCTAGAATCGCGCTATCGCTCCCATTCTTAGGAAATGAAAGACGCACATAAGCAAACAACTGCTCCATTCGCGCAAATCGCTCCTGCAGCACTGCTAGCTCTTTATCGGCGTACTGGTGAGCGTAGTCGCAACTTAATAGAGCAACGAAGAAGTTATTCAAGTTAGATGTCACTGTAGTAAGATTGCCGACTAATCGCCGCCCCAAGTAACCCCACACCCTTTCACTACCCAGTGGGTCGCGGGATCCTTTCGGACGCATTCGGGGGTCAAACAGTGATAAAAAATAGAAAGAGTTTCGTTGATTCTTGTTCACTTAAACTTCACTTTAGCTTTGATTTCGCTAACTATTCTCTTTATCCGTTGTTCGGCTGTAAGGTTACTTTGCACCTAGTCACCTTAGATCATGAGTTAGAAAGTCTAATAACTCGCCATAGCCAAAAACATCTTGAGACTTCAGGCTATAGCGAGTTTGACACACTATAATGTTAAAATTTTATTTACTTGGTGTAGTACTTCTAATTCAACTGCTCAAACTCAGCTTTAATTTTCTCACCCTCTTCGCGCCAGGCCCGGAACTTAGCGCGTCTTTCAGATTGAGTATCAATACACTCTTTGAGTTCTGTCATTGAGTTTCTCAGTTCAACATGGGTAGGGAAGAACTGTTCTATAAAGTTATCTGCGTTAATAAGCTTCAATAACTCTTCACGTTGTTTCTCGAAGTTCTCAACCATGTTTTGAACTGAACCTTCAAATTCCTTTTGTTTCTTATGCTCGCTATAGCTATTCCAAGCTTCTATCGCGATACCAACAACTACCAGAGCACCGTTGATACCTTTAGCTAAGTTAACCGCTCCCCACGGCTTGAACTTGAGCATACTAGCTAAATCAAGACCAACTAGCTTGCCAGCACTGACTAAGCCATCTCTAGCAGCAAGAATGCTGGAATTGTTGATATAGCCACCTTTAACGACAAAATCCATTCCTTGCTTGCCCATCATCGTAACGGCATTGTTGTAATGAGAAACTTCGTTATCGAAGTTTGCTTTTAGCTGGATGAGGTCTCCTGATAGAGAATTAATCTGGCGATCAAACTCATTTTGAATGCGAGTATTAAGCACTGCACCTTCGCTACCAATTTCTCGTTCAAAAAAGTCTGAGAAAGTGTTTATATCAGACCCTTTTACTTGAAGGATTAAGCTACTAAAGTGACTGGTTACAAACTCTCTAAGGCCAATTTGCACTTCTTTAATTTGAGTAGTAGTTTCATGCAATTGTTTATCTAAGCGCATGTTCATACCAGAAAGTCGACTTAGTTCTTCACCAATAAGTTCATCATTACGAATAGCTGCTGGAAGCTGACGGGCTAATACATCGCTAATGACACTTTGTTGAGCTTCCAAGGCTACAGCCATCACGCCACCGTTAGTGCTTACTTTTTCAGTTGTAGCAGCCTGTAAGGTATCGATATGAGAAAGCTCTTTGAACTTATCTGGGTTTTCTAACCAATAGCTCATACCCATATCAAACGGGTTAGCTGCAACTGCAACAACAGATAAATTAGATTTGTCCTCTTCTGACAAGTTAATTGCGTCATTCAAGCGTTCTATGACGTTTTGCGATTTGATGCGGAAGTTTTCATTGTAGTCCCACTCATCTTCAACATCGGCTACTTCATCGAAGCGGCCAAGAACAAATACAGTTCGAGATAGAAGATTTAGGTCTCGGAACAGCCAAGAAAGTTCTTCTTGGTGACTGGCCTTGATGGGATTCGTTGGACTCATTACGTAGAGTAAAAGATGCGCTTCACTAACATACTTCTTAGTAATGTCTTTGTATGCTTGAGCCTCCTCAGAACTAGCCGAAGATTTTTCTTTGAAACCGAATAGTCCCGGCGTATCAATTAGCTCACAGTTATCACCAATATCGTATGTAGCAACCATGTCGGAAGACTCTTGATGGCTGATGTTCATTGTGTCAGCATCTAGTTTCCCCAACCATGCTGCAGCGATAGATGTTTTCCCTTCCGAAAACCCTCCCACTAAAGCAATTCTGAGCCTACCGTTATCTACAGTCCTCATGGCCGCTTCAAGTTTCGTTTTCAGGCTCCCCTCAATTAAAGCACCTGCTTCTTCTCCTAACTCCAAAAATGAACTTAGTTTACTTAATAGAGTTTGGGCTTTGAGTTTATTTGACTCAAATTGTTTTAGTGTTTGGTTCATTTTAAAACTCCAAATCATTCAATAGCTTATTTAGTTCGAGTTTTGATTGTGAAAGCTTTGAATTCACATCATGTATATGTTGAATAGACTCAGACATTGCGTCTGAAATTTTTAGCACATTGGCTTCAACATCCTTCATTGCACTGCCAATTATTTGGTCAATATTGTTTTGAATTTTGGATGCAACCTTAGCGATATTCTCGTTAGTAGATTTTTTTTGTTGTGATTTTTTATAACTACTACTAAACATAGAGCGAAAAGCTTTATAAACCTGAAATACCAACGAGGCAACGGATACCGCTACTACTGCCCATCCCACAGGGTTCCAAAACAAAACTAACCCTCCACCCACAGCCCCTAAAATACCCCAAACGTTTACGCCATTATCGATGTTAATATTGATACTGGTATCAATGTTGTTTAAAGAACTGTAATTGCCCATGACATCATTAGTTTGGTCTTGGAATCTAGCTAAGGTTTCATTAAGCCGCTCTTCGAACTTTTCTATTTCTTTACTCATTAACTCAGGCATATTGTGAATCAAGAGGCTTTGATGATACTCAATATTTGATTTTAATTTGCGTTCAAATTCATCGTTGCTGATGTCATTGTCGATTTGACCGTATGTCTTTATACGTACTTGATCCTCAAAGTCTCGTATCTGTTTAGCCGCTTCATTTTGCAATCGTGAGCGCAATGTAGCCATATGAGATTTAAGTTCTGCAGAACTATGCCCTAGCTCTTGGTCCAAATCTGCAAGTAAAGGAGCAA
Organism: Vibrio sp. 10N.261.46.A3; assembly: GCF_041472995.1. Classification (NCBI taxonomy): domain Bacteria; kingdom Pseudomonadati; phylum Pseudomonadota; class Gammaproteobacteria; order Vibrionales; family Vibrionaceae; genus Vibrio; species Vibrio sp. 10N.261.46.A3. Next base: position 12,873 of record NZ_JBFRRH010000133.1, read on the forward strand.
ACTTACCGTTATATAATTCGCTAACACTCTTTATTGCCTGAACAACAACTTCACGTGCTTTATTTGTGTTAGAGAGCAGAATCTTGCCTTTGAAAGATGACACTGTAGATTCATTGAACATCTTAGCGATGGCATTGATGTTTGACTTCTCAAGCAGTGCTTGTTGAGAAAATTGATCGAGGAACTTATCTTGATTCTTTTCATCACGAGATGCAGGCAGTAGACAAGAAGATACAGCTAAAAATGCAGGGTAAGCGCTCAGTGCGATATGACTTTGATAGCTATCACCTAGATAATCTTTCATGGTGGTATTGAGTACCTTAAGGCTCTCTTCCTCCCCTTCAGAAACGAGTTCACGGTTCTTAATTTGAATCGGGTTTTGGACTCGTTTATTAAAGACAGTCCATACTTCGGACTGAGCCCCAAGGTGTTGCTTAATTTTATCTAGAGTACCAGGGATCTTACCGTCCCCCTTTTGTGGTGCTGATGCTTTACCTGTTATGTAGAAAACCGTGTGTGCTTTATGAACCGCTTGCCAAATTGCGTCACTAACTTTCGATTCTTTACCCTCGATACCAGGAACGTCGAGAATGTTGAATTTATGCCCATCACGTTCGAAACTATAGCTTTGGGTTTCCAAAGTGAAATCCGAACGACCATTACCGATAATTGCTCCATCAGCTAGCGACTCTGCTTGACGGAGCTGTTCTATCATTTCGTCGTGCTTGGTCCTGTGATTGATAACATCAAGCGCAATAGCATCAATTCTCTCAACAAGTTCTTGAATCTTTCGTTCCTTTATATAATGAGCTTGTTCTAAACCTTGTTGAGCTTCTTTGTACAATTTAAGATCCGGTGAGGTTTGAAATAGCCACCATATACGCTTCAAAAAGGAAGCAGAATTTTTCAGATATTCCCATTGTTGCTTCTTTTCATTCAGTACATTTTCCCTCTCAGAAATTGTGTTATCTAATTCCAATGATATTTTTTTAAGGGCGCTTTTCTGTATATCTAACTTACTCTCTGTATCGAGAATTAACTGGCGCACTGTTTTAATAGACTCTTTAGTGATACAGCTCTTATGCTGCCACTCCTTAAATTCTAACTGAGACTGTTTCTTGCCTTCCTCATCGAACAAAATTCGAAGAGTTTCGATTATGGTGGACTTACCAGCATTGGTTTCACCATACAATGCAATAGTGTATGTATCCCATTCAGCATATCTATCCAAAATGGAAAGTTGTTCGTGGATTTGTTCATGCAACTTCCTTAAGACTTCTCTGCCTTGTTGCGTATGTTCATGGGTGCTTACATCCCGAGAATTCGTACTGAGCTTTTGCACAAGCTCATCAATCACAGTTTGCAACTGACTATAAATTTCTTTTGATGATTCCATTTGGCTCATTTTTATTCTGGTTTGAAGAAATTATTCTTTAAATCTCTTACATTTAATTAAAATTGGACACTCGGCTTCTCTCTACTATTTCGGAGGAGAATATCAACCTTCATAAAATTGCAATGATTGAATTTCGGTTAAGAAGCGCTTGATTACATCCGATTAACTCGGTTGCTTGTATGCTCTGCTTACCTGTAGCTTCTGTATTAGAGCTCTACAGCCATCAAGGTCATTACCTTGTGCTTGCCGCACATCACGCTTCGAGAGGCATGTAATAACAGACACCACAGCTTTGATCTTCTGAAACATATGCCTCTATAGCTCCGATAACCTTGCATCAGTCACGTTCACCAACTCTCTAAAGAACCTGATGCACTTGTCCAGCTCATCGCGCTTGACGATATGAGCTTCGGTTCTATCGGTTTGAGCGCGATGAACAGCCTCACCTCGTTTTTTTAACCATTTATTGAGTTGTGATCTAGCTTCATCAGCGGTTTGAAAATTATTCCAAACCCAAGCTTCGGTGACATCAATATCGAAGAACTCAGCAAAAAGTGCTTTGGTCTTTTTTGAACCAGGGTTGTTAAAGTACTTAAGATGCTCATCAAGTCGGTTCTCAACTACTCTTCCAAGCTGAGAACCCATAATGACACCGTATTTCGCATCAACAAGTTCTTTTGCTATGTCTTCTACATAGGTTTCCCATGCGGTAAGGGTCATTATCAAAGTAGCTCTCTTAAGCACCTCTGGAGGCTGAGAGTTGGAGTGACATCCGTTTAACTGATCGTAACACTCTAATAATTGCTCAGCGTCTGAGATCGCGTACTCAAAATTGGCTTTCGCTTGTGACATCCTTTTTCCTAGTTATCATGACTATATGCATAAAGTGGAATTTACCATATCTAGGACTAAATCAATGACAACTAGGTTCAATAAAGTTGAGTTACTTCAATAAGCTAATGACTTTTGGTTGCTAATCGCGCTGAAAGCAGATTGGCATCACCAACGAGCGGCTAACGCTTTAAATCAACCCACTCCGAAAAGTAATGAATAGGGTCACAAATTTTGCTCATTGATGTGTAGTGAGAATTACCGATTTGTATACCGTGTACCTGTAGCCCCTGCTTCTCTCTTCGGTTGCTAATTTTCCGACTTAACCCCGAAGTCACTGGGAACTCACCATCACTCACTAACAAAACATCGGCTTTATGCCATTCTTCTGAATCACACTTTTCCAGCGCTTTGTTAAGTGGCCCTTCAGCATCTGTACCACCTCCAAAAGACATCGTGAGGAAGTTAAGTAGGTCATTAAACCCCGAAGCATCTAACGTCAAATCAAGCTCACTAACCTCCTTCTTACTTCCAAAGAGATAAACGTAGCAACGCCGTTGCTCTTTGTAGGCCACTTTCAAGCATTCCAAAACGGTCGCTTTGGCAATGTTTTCTGGTAATCCCTTCATTGAGCCTGAAGTGTCCAAACAAATCACCATCGGACCTCGGTTCTTATTGCTTTTATTGCCCTGCTTTTCACTAACGGATTCTTGCTCTAGTTGCTCTACTGTTTCCAGGACCTCGATCCCTTCCACTGAGTAAGAAAGTAAAGAATGCTCTGCTCGCTTAGCATGCCACAGTTTTTTAAGCACAGGATTGGTTAACAGTGAGGTTTCTTGGGGTAACATTCTAGAGATCGAATCTGACCGAGTAATGCCTTTAGTCTCCATTGGAACAAGAGGTGTTGCTACATACTTCTCATGTCTAGTAGCAACACTCATTTTGATTATGATTTCTTCAAGTACTGAGCCATCTGCTTGCTCGTCACGCCCTAAGTCTCGAATCAAACTTTGTAACTTAGGAAGTTTTTTTACAAGCTTGTTTAACCGAGCAATGTCGAGCCAACCATGGCTTTGGAAAACGCCTTTTGATAAGTCAAAGCCTAAACCAGTAATCAGCCCAAGTTCAGTAAATACCTCTTCTAATTGGGCCCATACTGCTAGCCTCTCTTGCCATACACTAGGCAAGATACCAACACCATTCTGTTCAGAGAGTAATTGCTGCCAAACTTCCTCTGAAGCAGTTTCAGCAATTCTTGTTTGCTGAGCATTAGTGAGAGAGATAGATTTAGTTTGTTTACGTTTGTTCTTTCTTTTCTCTAAAGCTTGCTTAATTTGACTTAACGCTTCTTCTTCCATCTGCTTAATCAGACCAGTAACTAACGGCGATGCTTTAGATTGAAGTTTATCTATCGTAATTAAAATGTCAGATAGCAGAGCATCTGTGACCTCTTCACTCTTAGCGCAGTAACGATTTAATCCAGTGTCTTCTAGCACTTTACAAATCGCATCAGTCAGAGACTGGGGGGCTAATGGCATTAAACTCGTCGGATTCGCCCCTACAAGAAGTTCATTTCTGGAGTTAACTAATGACTCGCACCGCTCTACTAACTCACCATTAGTATTTGTAATAACAGCCGGAAAAAATTTCTCCGGCACATTATCGAGGCATGTTAAAGGGCTATCCAAGTTCAATAACGGAGAGCTAATCAGATACTTTTCTCTAATCACACAGCTCTCCTTCCACTGGATCATCAGAAGAAACTAGCTCTGCAATCTCTATAGTTGGGTCTTTCTCTAACGGCAAACGACCAAACCCATCAACAAGTTTTTTAGCTCTATTTAGTAGCTTTTCAGCTTGTTTTAGTGACTCATTGAGTGAGTCGACAATTTCTGGTGACAAATTGCAATCTAACCAAAGGTGGTTATTGAAGTATTGTTCAACAATGCGCAATTCTTGCTTCACAGTACCAATGTATTGATCGATGTTACTTACTATTTCTTGGACGCTTGATATTCGGCTCTCGATATGAGCCTTGGAAAACCTCACAATACCGATCAATGGATCGTTCTCTACTTTTTCCATCCATGGTTCACTCCTGTAATGTCTATTCGTCGTCTTATTTCCGTCATAGTCCTTATAAAGTAAATTGCCATTTCTATCCTTCGCTTGACGTTCACTAGACTTTTTAGTCGTTTCATTACCATCACAATCGATATAGAGTAGTTTTCCTTGAGCATCTTTTTTATGCGGACTGCTTTCTTCTGCTAACCTACTTTCCCATACACTCAAAAATTGTAATAGTCGCGATGGAGGTGTTTTTCCATCGACGGTCACCAAGCGCTTGTAGAGTTCTTGAAGGCCCTCAAATTGCTCTGGTTGTTCCCATAAACAATGTGGAAGAATCCATGTGTCGTAAATACTGGTTTCATTAAAGCCTGAAGTGAAAGCTGACACTTTCATCAATTTGACCAACTTACGCCAACGTCGATCAGATACGTAAATCTCTTGTGACGCTAAGTAATTACGAAACTCTTTACACGCTTCTTTCGTTGCTAAAGTCAACTCAACTTTCTCAGCTAGGCGCTGTACCTCATTTAGATCTTCAACCTTCAAACGTACATTGAGTTCTGGGTCGAACCCCTCTAATGCCCCACAAAGTAATGCATCAAAAGACTCCGTAGACACAGGCGACACATAAGAACGCAGAATGAATCTATCGTATAAAGCGCTGAGCTCCTCGCCTTCCGGTAACTCGTTACTTGCTGCTACAACAGAGATTAAAGGAACATTGACTCTTCGATTCCCGTTATCAAACTGGCGTTCGTTCAGCAAAGTTAGAAGACTGTTTAAGATTGCACTGTTTGCTTTAAAGATTTCATCGATAAACGCCACGGATGCTTCAGGCAGGTATCCACTAGTAAGCCTATTGTAACGATCCTCTTCCAACGCTTTGATCGAAAGCGGTCCAAACAGCTCTTCTGGAACAGAAAAACGCGTAACTAGTCGTTCAAAATAATTAGCCTCAACAAAGACACTTTTCAGCCGCTTTGCCAGTTCACTTTTAGCCGTTCCTGGAGGCCCAACTAGTAAGACATGCTCACCAGAAAGTGCAGCTAGCATCATAAGTCGGACTTGCTGCTCTCTTTCCAATAATCCATCACTCATCTGGGCCATTAGTGTTTGTAGCTTGTCTTTTCTGTTCATCGTTGTTGTACATACTGTCGTTGTCAAAATAAATTCCTTCTCTTTATGTCGTTAGCGTACATTTGGTAACGGATTTAGTCCGAGCACCACACGCGTAACTCAGCTAATGTTGTTTTCTTTATGAAAAGTTCTGTTGTTCCAAGTAATTTGAGCATTTCTTCTGTAATTTTCTCTTTGCTCACTCCCGGTTGCACCACTGCGACTTGAAACTCGATAGGAGTGGTACGTGAGCGATTTTTGATGCTTTCCAACTGAGCTATATTCCCTTTCAAAAAACGGCTTTGACCTCGCCCTTTCCAAGCTCCCTCACGCTTTTGAATATGTTTGTATAAATAAGGAAGACCAACATGCTTCCAACGTACAGAACGTTGAGCCTGCCCGCAGACTTCATAAAGATCACTTAGTCGTCTTCCAGGTTCATTACCATGAGAGTATTTACAGTGGTACAGGCTTAGAATTATCTTGTCCGGCAGAGATTTAATTGCCACTAAATCAGCAGCTTCACCATGGTCATCATCATTGATTACGATGTCGTACTCTGAGTCGATAAGCTGCCAAGTTTGGTGCTGTACTGTATTAGTATTTAAGTTCGCACCCATTGACTCTTTCGTTATGTCCACGGTCCATCCGACAGGATTCAATGCGTCAGGAGAGTAACTACCTATATTGTCCCTCACCTCAACCCAATAGCAGTTATAAGAAAATGAACCATCAGCGTAATAGACGAATATCGGATCGTGGTACATCTCCTCTATGAGCGTTCTAGGTTCAGAGTTTCCTACTTGAATAGAGATCGGCTCACCTTCTAACAATTGATAGTCATAACCTTTTGACAGCTCTTGATCGATCAGCAATTTGTATTTCGATGCGGTTTGAGAGGACTCAAAAACCAGAATGGGTTCTTTGGTTTGTTCATCCCATGTCACTTTTAAGTCGACCTCATACAAGTAGAGTGAAGATGAACCGAAGTATATTTTGACGCCCTCTTCATTACGGACTTGAAGTTGCTCACCCCACTGTATTGATATCGGCATATAAAGATGAGGGTTGTCTATTTTCTGAGGTCTCAAGAAGTCACGTGTAATGTTTGTATCATTATTACCACCCTCTACTACTTTATCCCACGCTGCTTTTGCCCAGAGTAACCAGTCGGCGATTGAACCCGCTTTGGGAGACCAAACTTTACCTTTACGCTCCGAACAGCCCCACAATACTTTGTTGCCATCCTCATACCCCATGGCCGCAATATTGCTAAGAGTTGACGCAGATTTTTCAACTGCGCTTAGCCCCTCGGTAACGTTTGGTCCAAAGAATTGCGTAAAGCTAATCGCTCCGTTTTGTGCAGAACCAAGATTATTCACCAGTGGATATTCGATGTTATTGAGAACATTAAAAATCTGTTTTCCTGACATAACATAAGTGGACTCACCACATAATTTTTCAGCCAGTATTTCTACTTTAAACCCCTTATAATCATTTGAATAAATGAGTAAAGCGTTACGTTCATTATCCCAATGAGCTATCAGTATTTTGTAGTTGATGTCTTTAACATCTTTAAAGTGACCCCATTTCACAGACGTGCTGGATACAGCCAACAACACCAAAATATTTTCCTCGCTTGAAATTGAATGCCACATTTCATCATGACTGAATTTGATATCCGTGAACTTTTCAGGATTCCAACTTTCACAATCTGTCTTAAATAACATAGCTGAGCAAGATGGTCGCAAGTTCCAGAGCGAAAGCTGTTCGTGCAAGTCACCTTGCCCTCTAAGAGAGTCAACAACCTCCTGTAATCGCACCTCTCGTTCTATTTGATTCTCTGACAAGCGTCTTAACACTTCATCCCAATCAGCACCAAGTGCGTACAATTTCTGCAACGCACCTTCAACGCCAGGATCTGCTATATTTACAACCACGCTTGCAGAACCAAGTGTTTCTTTGTGAGAGACACGGGTAAACCGCCCAATAAACTGTAACGTTATCGCCAAACTTTTATGATGGTCATGAATAGCCGCAATTTTTAGGTTTGGTAAATCGTACCCTTCACCTAGCATATCGACACATACTACCACTTTGGCTTCTCGTGCTCGCAGATAGGCAAGGCGCTTATTTTGTTCCGTTTTAGAAAGGTCAGAATGAACCAATACAGGTTTAAGCTCTGGCGCTAATTTCTGATATAGATTAAAGACTTCTTTCGCTCTTTCTTTAGTTTTCACCCTAGCCATCATTAAGTGATCAAGCCCTGAATCCATATCATGCTGTAGCAACTTGATTGCTTTATCTGCGATAGCGAGATCCATGGAATCTTGGAAGTATTCTTCTACTGGTTCGAGCTGTACGTTAGTAAAATAGCCTGCTTTTTGAGCTTCACCCATGGTGTAGTTGTAGATGATTTTGGCACCCAAACTTTGAGTATCATTACGGAAGGGCGTAGCGGTAAACTGAACAACTCTTTTTCCAACAAATTGCTCTTTTATTCCATTCCACGTATTAGCTGAAATATGATGAGCTTCGTCAACAAAAAGATGACTACAAGCGTTGCAGATTGTTTCAAGTACACCTGCATTGGCAAAGCGTGATTTCAATATTTGAGGTGTTGCAACTAGCACATTAGCACTGTCGAGCAGCTTCTGCGCCTCTTCTACAGTCTTAATGCCCTTTTTGATCTTCACGATAGCTGGATGGAATATTTCTTCTGGGACAACACCCAGCTCTGCCAGGCAACCAAGAGTTTTGAATTTATCGCCGATTTGATCTCGTAACGAATTTGAAGGGACCAACACCAGAACTTTGTCGCAGCGGTGGTAGATCGTTGTCGCCAACATAGTCTCTGTTTTGCCTGTTCCAGTCGGTAGAACGACTGTACTAGGCTCTATATTCGCTGATCTTGAAAACTCAGCCGAGATTGCGTGAAGAGCACCGACTTGAGGCGTACGCAATCCCAAGCTACCCGACTCTGTGTCCTCGGCCTTAAATATGAACTGATTCTGCCAAGACTTGGAAATTTGCGAGGGTTTCAAATCGTTCAATTTCGTCAACGGGTGGTTTAGCCATCGAAGTTCGGATTCGACAGCTAGCACCTTAAAACTTGCAGGTTTTAGTGTGTATAAAACTGGGTAACCTTCAAGGTGCGAAACACAAACACGCTTACTTTTAACAATATAAAACTTAGCGTAATCACCTCCAATTGGCGACTTACAGATAACGATATCAGCGTTATCCGTAGTAGCTATCGATACTGTGAGCTCAAACGAGCGACGTCCGAACCTCTCGACTCTATTTCCAGAGACTTGGATATCCGGAAACGAAAATGATGGGATTGTTAAAGTAGTAAGATTAACGTCTGTCATAATAGATGGCACCTCTATTCGTAAATGTTGATACAACAATGCAATCAACAAACATGCCAAACGCTAACATTATGATTTAATTGAATCTTTGCAAGCTATCACAGTTTTATATGGTAATAATATTTACCATATGTAAACAAATTAACAGCCAAATAATCCTGCCACGTGTATCGTATCAAGTTGTAAACTCCAATTGCTAATCAAGGATGAGAAGACCACACACCTCTAACAAGTTCAAAATCGTCATATTGAAGAGAGGCGCTATAAGAGCTAGCTTTTGCTTGTAGCAAGTCAATTGGCATCGGCGTAATCTCCGTCAACTCTTGAATCTGGTCCACAGCGCTTGGCTCTGAGAATCCTCTGTCGTAAATAAGCCCACCCTTCGCTGTAAATAAACCTCGAGAGTGTAAAAATCCCGAATCCTTATCATCGGCGCAATACCAATACAGCTTAATGTTTTCAGGCATAGCTTCCTTAAACTCAACGAGAGCTTGCTCTGTTAGATCCCAAGCAGGTTTTCTATCTTCTTCCGAAAAGACGTGAAACTCAACTTCACCTTTATCACATAGCTTCATCAATTCCAATAGTGTCTTGCGGCTACCAGCTTTAGTTGCGCAAATATATGGATCGTAGATTGTTACCTTTTCTGCGCCAAAGAGAAGACCTGAAGCTGCACTAGCTAAAGACTCGGCTTCACGTGTATAAAGAGATACATACGCAAAGTCCGTATCCTCTAAATCTATGAGTGATGGAACAAATACAGGCCGATCGTCGAAGGAGCCTTCAACCAACCGATGGAATAACTTAGCATCGTGGCTATTTCTAGCAGCCTCTACCCAACCTTCTCCGTCAAACGTCCTTCCAAATGAAACTAACTTGCTTGATTGTAAAGCTCTGAGCTTTTCAGTTGCTCTGTCTAGTTTGGTTCCATCAAGTTCAGCATTAAGCTGCTGAGAGACCTCTCTGAACCAGGCTCTAGGAAAACGAGATAACACTGCTCCTTTCTCGTAGCCCATTCTTGCTTCCAGTATCACAAGATCCATCAAAGAGTTAATTTGACTTGGCGCTACCGCAAACTCCAAATGCAACATCAGAATAGCTCCTCTCTTCTTTCTTCAAAGAAGCCACTTGGCCAAGGTGCATCAAACTCACCTTCATCAGTTGTTTTGATTGGAATTAAACGAGTTTTACCCTCGAATTGCTCACAGAAAACTATCTGTACATCACTTTTCTTACAACCAAATGGTTCGTATTCGATCTCTTCATCTGCGGTTTGGCGGCGACGTTTCAACAGCCTCAATAACAAATGTTCGCCGTGGGTCTCAACCAAGAACATACGGTCAGGGTTTTTCTTAGTTGCCTCGAGCATCATATCCCCTAAAGCTAACTGCCACTTAGGGTGAATATGCAGTTCAGGTTGCTCACACGAAACGATAAGGTCTTGTTCAAGTGATGTGGCAACAACGAATGGGAATACTTGTGATATACCAACACCGACGCTTGACGGCAATAAAGGGATGTCAGTATGAGAATCTTTAAGAATGACTGATTTTTCACTCAAACTTGCTTCGCCGTAAGCTGGAGACTCAAAACAGTAATTAGTGCCGAAGAACTGGCTACTGACGAATTTTTCATTAGTTTTGTTTTTTACCCTTTCACTCGAAAAGGCGAAAGTCTCCCAGCCCGCAGTTCCGTTATACCAACGCTGAGTGTTCGTATTCTTGTTCAAAACGGTTGCGCGTGTTGGCACAATACGCAGCGGCCCAATATGAAGCAAGTCTTCAAGTTTTTTCACCAATAGCTTTAGTGGTGCAAACGCAGCCTGTGATAGGGCTGCTTCAGCAAACAACTGAGCAGCTAATGGGTGGTCTTCATATACGTTGAACCAATCGAACGGGGTATCCGACAAATCAAGCCTTTTATGGATATTTGGCAACGCGTCTTGACCGTTTATGGACACATCTTCCCACTGGCCAGAATCAAAGAGATTTTCGACTTTAAATGACTCATCTACTTCCCAATGTGGCAGTGGTTCATAATGCTTGATTTGACAATCTGGCCGACCTGCTTGAGCTGTTGTTTTGAAATACTCAATGCCGTGGCTTTTACATACATATCGGCTGATGAACGCACGGTTTTTGGTATAGTCCCATTTAATATCTAACTCGAAAGATAAAACGTCTGTATCAGAATCTGTTGTGAAACCCAAATTGGACTCTAACAACCAACGCTCAGAATCTGACAAATAATCATCCCAAATATCCGCCAATCCATCTCTAAAATCTAGAGTTGCACCTAGGGTGATAACGCCATTTAAATCCTTACCATGTACAATATTGTTAAAACCGCCAAAGTAGAGCGACTCCCCTGCGATCGAGCTGTATTGCGCATCAAAATTGCGTTTAGCGACCACTTCATACAGATACAGTAATGCATGTAAAACCGTGCTTTTACCAGTACTGTTGGCGCCAAAGAACAATGTAATGGGTGCCAGTGGAATCGTGGCTCTATTCTTAATACCCTTGAAACCACCAACGGTAAGTGATGTTATTTTCATTTTTACCTAACCTTTGATCAAAAAAGAGGCATCCGAAGATACCTCTGAAATTTATAGTTGGTCTGAGAAAGCTTTTTGAGAGAGAGCAGAAAAGTTGTTTTGAGCCCCCCCTAACTGCTCTTTATAGTTATCCAATACTTTTTGACTTTGATGAAGTATTTTGACAAACCGCTGTTGTTCATTGCTAGGCGGACAGATTATCGGGAAGTCTTCAATATGGTTCTTGTTTAGTTGTCGCTTATCTATTCCACCAACACATATGGATCTTATATGGTCTCGATACTCTTTCGTAGTAAGTATAAATTCAATAAACTCATGTACATTATCTGGTTTAAGCCTAACTAAATACACATGCCCATTTATATTAGCCTCGTCATCTGGTCCATAGTAAATAGCAGCTCGTCCCAAACTACTGTTTTCAGTATTGATACGACCAGTTTTAGTAATCAATATATCCTTGTGTTTCAAACTACTTTTGGACATTTTTGCATGTGTTTCATCATCAAGACAAACGATGTCATCTAGATCAATGCGCTTTTTCCACACGTTTTGACTTCTTAAAAATGCAATGCCCTTTTCAACATATACATCACTCCCCCCTTTAGGGGTTGTGCCATTTAGAATTTTCTCTGACAAAGTAGATAAGGTTACTTGTTCCCAATCCCTCGGGTTAACTACCGGGTCACCAAACATATCCAAAAACACACAGCGTAAGAACTCATCGGCAAGTTCAATGGCTTGCTTGCGTTTCTGGCGAATCGCATCGGCCTTGCCCAAAATGGCAGCAATGCGTTTTTGTTCTTCTAGTGGAGGCAGTGGGATCTCTAGTTCGCCGACCTGCTTTCCCGTAAGTTGTGGCACTGCGGAGCCAGTATTTAACCTCTCAAATCTATTTTTAGTATCTGGTGAAGTTATAAAATAATACAGATAATCAGCATCAACTTTATTATTAGGTCGAATAATCATCATTTGAGCGTTAATGAATCCTGTTGCGTATTTTGAACTAAAGATACAACAACTACCAAGAGTACCTCGTAAAGTAATAACAAGGTCATTCCTTTCTAACTTTCCGCGACTCAATGATTCAAATTTTTCTTGTGTTATAAAGTTCTTAAAACGCAAGTCCAGCTTGTTATTAACAATATTTTTTGAATTAAGGAATAGAACACCACTATCTACAATATCGCTTCCGCTAGGATAGTTTTTAGACCTATCACCATTTATAAGCTCAGCTATATCCTTAAGCCTTACCACGGGCCAACTCATAGCATCGACTCCAACTCGTTTAAATCAGTAAGAATCTCATTCTCTAGCGCTTTAAGTTTGCCTAAAACCACCTTTGGTTCTTCGTAGCTGTCTTGTTGATAAACCACTTCTTTATATTTTTTAATCGACAGATCGTATTTGTTCGCTTTGATGTCCTCTTTCGCTATCAAGAAAGCTTTTTTCGTTTTGTCTGACCACTGCTCAATAGATTCACCTGTCATTATAGCGGCTTGATACGCTTTGTACTGCTTAACGAGGTCTGGTAAATCGTTCTCTTTGATTGGCGTACGTTTATCGTCAAGTGATTTTCCATCGGCCTGTACATCGTAGAACCAAACGTTTTCAGTACTGCCACCTTTGGTGAAGATGAGAATTGCGGTAGACACACCTGCGTATGGCTTGAACACACCGCTTGGTAGCGAGATTACCGCTTCTAACTGGTTATCTTCAATTAGGTGCTTACGCAGTGCTTGATGCGCTTTAGAGATACCAAATAGAATACCATCAGGTACAACCGTCGCACTACGACCACCGATCTTAAGCATGCGTTGAATCAACGCAACAAACAGTAACTCGGTCTTTTTGGTTTTCACGACTTTTAGAATCGCAGGATCGACATCCTCTTCATCTAAGCTGCCCTTAAATGGAGGGTTGGCAAGGATGATATCGAAGCCATTTTTCGCCTCATCGGGGAAGCGTTCAATAAAGCTTTGGCTTAATGTGTCTTGGTAGTGAATATCCGGCTGTTTTACACCGTGCATCACCAAGTTCATTGCCGCAACACGTAGCATAGTAGAGTCAAAATCAAAGCCGTGGAACATGTCGTAATCGATATGGGCGCGGTTTTCAAGCTTGTCACCTGCGTACAAACAATTAAATACCGGATTACCGTCAATATCTAATACTGGCTTGCCTTCTTCGTCAAACGCTTGCTCTTTCTCGGTGCCTTCTGGTGAAGAATATTTCTCTAACAAGTATTCGTACGTCGATGAAAGAAAGCCGCCAGTACCACAAGCAGGGTCACAAATGCGGTGTGTTTCTTCTACATCGAGCATTTCGATCATGGCTCGAATGATATGGCGCGGTGTACGGAACTGACCGTTAATACCAGCGGTGGTCAATTTTGAAAGTAGGTACTCGTACAAATCGCCTTTTACATCTTTATTCTCTAACGGAAGGTCACTGACCAATTCAACGGCTTTAACTAGCAAGGATTGCTTTTGAATCATTAACTGAGCGTCTTTCATAAACTCAGCAAACAAGGTGTCATCGCTGGTCAGCTCTTTAAAGAAGGGAAATACCTCGTCTTTAACCAATGGGTAAAGCTTTTCCGCACCTAAGTGACGAAAGTTTTCCCAGCGGATATGTTGCTTATCCTTCTCTTTATCTTCGCTCATAGGAAAACGACGATTGAATGGCTTACCAGTACGAGCGCTACGCTTCTCATCGTTACGCTCATTCATGTCTAACATACGGGCGTACATCAAGTAAGTGATTTGCTCAACGACGGTTAAAGGGTTGGTGATACCACCGGTCCAGAACTCTTCCCATAGCTTATCGATTTGGCTTTTTAGTGCACCTGATGTAATCATTATTTATTCTCTTAGTTTTTTGCTTGACTGCTTGCGTAACTCTTCGGCAAAGCGAGTTCGGGAGCAACCAACGGCATATTCAGAGCCTTAATTCAAAGCCCTCATTCAAGGTAATAGCCGCTAGTTTTTAATGGTTGTAGTGTAATCAGCTTACTGTTTTAACCAAAGGGCTAATTCACTGCTTTCTCGACGCTTGAGTGTTTATTACCCAAATGCACGCTAAAGCGACGCACAAATTGTTCAACTACATCTGCCTGTGCTGGGTTCGGGAACACGCCGTCTAGTCCTGCATCGTCAATTTGATTAAATGGTGCGTCATACAGAGCTTCAATATCAACGCTGCCATAACGACATAAGTGATTCTTGAGCATACCGATAAAACGCTGCTGTTTTGCGTTCAAGTGAGTGTGAACTTGTTGAACGAATGCGGTAAATTCATGTTCAATTTGTTGTTCATCCATCCCTACAATCGTTCGTAAAATTTGGTCTAATTCAGCGGTTGATTCAGGGAAAAACTCTTTGAGTGTATGTAAATCCACATTTGGGTTTTGTGTATGCACCAGTGCATTCAGTGTTGATAAATCGGCTTCTGTCACCGCTTGCCCGCCACGTATTTTCTGTAGCACAGTGTTAGATTCAAACAGTGGCGTAAGTGTCTTTTCAACTTCTTGACGATAGATCTCGTAATCCACAGTGATAATGTCGGTTTTAATCTCATCTGTTTCATAGAGCGTTGGATCTTCACGTAGGTCAATAATAGGCGTTTGCGGCGCAGGAGGAGCTATGCCTTTATCACGCAAGTGGATAACCGTGCGTAAATTATGGCGACACGTTTCTACCGCAAAATAATCGGCATCACTCAAATAGTTGGGTTGTTGAATCTGCTTGATCGTTGCCGCTTTACTACGCACTTCATTTAGATGCATCGACAGACTGATGACCTTGTCTAAGATCGGCGGTGCCTCTAACTCAACTTTACTTGGCTGCTGCAGTTTGGTGAGTTGCAATTGTAAGAATTGCAGGTCTAAACGCAGCGCTTCACTTTCACCAGTAGTCTTCTTCCACTGCATCAGAGGTGCCATTTCATCAAAGAGTAACGCTTTAGTATCTGGCGCCATCTGCATTAAACGTTTTTCTTCACTCAGCTGTGCTTTTAGTTTCCATTTCTCTCGTACCGCGATGGTTTGATCATTTAGAGAATCAATGTCTGCCTTAATCTGCGGTATAACGTCGGCAAAGATTTCCATCTCCGCTTTCTTAAGCGCTTCGACGGCAAGCACTAATTTGGCTTCAAATACTTTTTGCGCCAAAGATTTACTTTGCGTTCCTTCATCCTCATCTGGGTTCATTTTGAAATGCTCAAAGTTGCCCCAGTGGTCGAAGATGAGAAAGTGCTTTTTATCTAACCCTGATCCGTACAAGTTTTCACATAAACGAGTACCACGCCCTACCATTTGCCAAAATTTCACTTTTGATTTGATAGGCTTAGCAAAGACCAAGTTAACACATTCAGGTACATCTATACCGGTGTCTAACATATCAACTGAGACGGCAATGGTAACTTCATCATCGTTACCTTCAGTACTTTTGAAGTTGTCGATAAGTTCTTCTGCTCTCTCATATTTTGAGTGGATAACTCGGCAGAAATTTCCACCCATATCTGGGTACATTTCACTAAACAACTCAGCTAGCAGTTCGGCGTGAGCTATGTTTCTTGCAAAGATAATCGATTTACCAGGAAGTTGGTCATCCACATCTTTTAAACCCTTTTCCATTAGGTTGCGGATGATTGCTCGGTTGGTATCTTTATTGAATATAGCTTTATCAACCTGCTTCGCATCGAAATCCAGAGTGTTTGGATCAATACCTTGGTCTTCTAGTTCTGCAATCTGCTCATCCGTCAGTTCGCTTGCCTTAATGCCATCACGTAAGAATTGAGTTGTGTGAGTGACGACTTTAAATGGAACTAAGTTTTTCTCTTCAATCGCTTGCTCAAGTGGGTAGTTCGCCGTGGGCATTTTGTAGTCGCAGCCGAACAACTGACTGGTTGAGCGCGAAATCATCTCAACAGGTGTCGCGGTTAAACCTACTTGTAATGCATCGAAATATTTGAATAGCTCGCCGTACTTGTTGTAAATCGAACGATGCGATTCATCAGCAACAATTAGGTCAAAGTGACCAACATCATACTCTTCATAATTTTGGATCATGCCCGGATAGGTCGCGATAACAATACGCGCCTTTGAAGCTAGTTCTTTCTTACTTTTACCTTTGATGAAAAGCGGCTCTTTAGTGTGCTCATTAAACGCATTACCAGCCTGTTTACGTAGCTCTTTTCGGTCACATAAGAACAGAATACGTTTCGCCCAACCTGCATCTAACAAGCGCTTGGCTAAAGCAATAGAGACTCGCGTTTTACCCGTCCCGGTTGCCTGTACAATAAGGGCCTTTCGATGCTTGTCTGAAAAGCGCTCACAAATACGGCTGATGCTTTCCATTTGATATAAACGACCCGCAACTTTTGTATCAATGGGTGTGCTGTTTAAATCTTTCTTTATTTCTCGTTGAAGAATCAGATACTGAAGGCTGTCTTTTGAGTAATAGCCAAAAATCAGTCTAGGTGCGTAACCCTGGGCATCATCCCAAATATAGATTTCGTAACCGTTAGTGTAGAAAATGACTGGGCGCTGGCCGGTACTTGCTTCTAGTGCGTCTGCGTATAGTTTCGCTTGCTCACGCCCTGCATTGGCATCTTTTCGAGTACGCTTAGCTTCAATAACTGCTAATGGTTTGCCATTATCATCCCACAATACATAATCGCAGCGACCTTTGCCTGTTGTGGTTGGTTGACCGTCGACTTCGTACTCTTTTGACACCTGTTCCGTGCTTTCATTATCAAGAGCGACATCCCAACCTTCACTGCGTAATTCAGCATCAATGAGACGCTTACGAGTTTCGGCTTCATTAAAGTCAAAGCTGCTTTTTAGTGACAGGGTATTAGTGCGAATTTTATCGGCTTTAACGTGGTCAGTTTGCTGCTTCAGCTGAGCGGCTTGTTTCTGAGCTTCTAACTGCGCTTGTTTTACTTCTTCTAATTCTTTTAGCGCTTTCTTAAGAAGATCGTCATTTTGGTTAAGCTTCTGCTGTAACTGTTTGTTCTTTCTTTTGAACTCCGCTTTAGACTCTTCGCCAGTTGGTGCATTGTCTGGAGTTGTAAATTTAGGGCAACCTTCTATATCGCCGTCTCCATAAGCCATATAAAGCCAGCAACCGATAAAATAGGATTCTTTCAACAACCAAATCGAATCATGTTGTGAGACTTTTCCTTCATGAGCAGCCTTGTTACCCCCCTTGCGAACAGCGTGAAACTTATCAGCAATGGTTTTATCAACAACCGAAGTGAAAGCGCCACTGACGAGTTTGTCGTGCATTGAAGCATTGGGAGCAACAGGTAGGTGAAGTTCTTGGTATAGGTAACCAACAATTTTTTCAACATAACAACGTAGCTTAACGAGAGCACTTTGCGGATCAACAACGGCATACGTTTCAGCAAACGCACCAAGTTCAGCTAACTCTGGCCACTGTTCTCTCAAATGTTCAAAATTCATAGACTTCTTCACCTTTCTGTCTCCTAAGATGAGTGATACTTTGCAACGTTTACGCCAATTTCAAACTTGGTTGTTTTTATGATTCCAAATTAAGCGTTTTCAGCCAGTTATTCAGCGTTTGATGATTATTTAAACCCAACGATTTTGCAGCTTTAGATTTGTTTCCAGCAGCATAATCCATCGCAGATTCAATTGCACTTTTCTTTATATTATCAATATGTTGCTGAAGGTCACCAGGGACCCTAAATTCACTATTGTTCACCGAAGTTAGGTCGCGACTTATTATCGCGACCTCCAAATCTTGTTTAGTGATCTCTTTACCTTCCGACCATAATACGGCTCGGTTTAATGTGTTCCATAGCTCACGAATATTACCCGGCCAGCTGTATGCTTCTGCAAATTCTATTGCAGACTTGGAAATATTCTTACTCTCAAATAAAGGATGAGTCTTCATCTGCTGGTTTATCTCGATCATCAACTCTTCGATCAGGAAAGGGATCTCTTCTGAACGCGCCCTTAACGAAGGCAACTCAATCACTCCAACGGCTAACCGATAGAAAAGATCTTCACGAAAAGACTCGTCAGAAACCATTTTAAAAAGGTCACGGTGTGTCGCAGCGATAATCCTCACATCAACACTTTTCGTGGCAACGTCTCCCACCTTTGTAATTTCCTGCTGCTGCAATGCCCTAAGTAATTTAACTTGAACGGCTAAAGGGAGTTCACCAACTTCATCAAGAAATAATGTTCCACCATTTGCTTGCTCAAATAGGCCTGCATGATCTTGGTGTGCCCCTGTAAACGCACCTTTTACATGACCAAACAAAATGGAATCAACCAAATTTTCAGGTAAAGCACCACAGTTAACAGCTTTAAATGGCTTATCAGCACGAGGACTGGCTTTATGAATACCTTTTGCCATCACTTCTTTACCGGTACCACTTTCTCCGAGTAGCAAAGCCGGTAGATCAGCATAAGCCAATCGTTGCGCTTTCTTGATGACGTTCTGCATGACAGTAGATTTGGCCGTAATCGAATCAAAAGCACTATTGAGAGACGGTGTTTTTGAAGCAAGTTGAGCAATAGCTGTTGACGAAGATTTTTGATACTCAGCAGAAAAGTCTACAGGTACATCAACTTCGATTAACTGACCTTGAGGGGTAGTTTGAACTAACTGACATTTCGCAATACTCTTTCCAAGTAGAACAGAAACGACTGTCATTGCAGGCGTACCAGAGGTCAGGTTTAGAAAAATGCCATCAGCCTGATCAGAGACATAAGCCAGTTGCTTGTGCATGACTTTGGTAATTGCAGTGTAATCAATTGGAGATGACAACCTGATACGTTGAATCTTTACTGAAGTATTGGAACGCCCGGCACAAGCAAGTTTTTTTTCAAGCCACTCTTTGTAATCATGCCATTCATCTTCCCATGTACTAGCCAGAATCACGACATCATCAATTGCTGGCGCTTTTAACGCAATGGTCGCAATTGAAGCTGTTTTATCTAGCTTCATCTGATCAAGGTCTGTTCTTCCAAGCCAACTAAGCAAGGTTGCCATTCTATCTTCCGTAATTATCTTTACTTATTGATAAATACTTTACAGCAATAGTCTCTTAGTTGATATTCAATTGAGTGAAATGCAGATCCAGATTACACAAAATAGAAACTTGTCTATAGCGTCTCAATCTGAAGTAAAACTCGGTTAATCATGCTGGTAACTCCTATATTTGGATTAGGAGGAGCTTAATGCTTTTACAAAGACCCAAACCACACAGTAACGAAAGCTTGGAGAGCTTCTTTATCCGAGTTGCAAATAAAAATGGCTATGAAGATGTGAACCGTTTTCTTATGGCCACGAAACGTTACCTTCAAGATATCGACTTCTCAGGGTTCCAGACCTTCCCTACTAACATCTGCAAGATGAATCCTGCGTCAGCCAAAAGCAGTTCCAGTGCCCGAATAGCTTCACTCCTGAAGCTCGCTCAATTGACGTTTAATGAACCGCCCGAGCTGCTTGGGTTAGCAATAAACAGAACAAATTTAAAATACTCTCCATCCACCAGTGCTCTGATACGAGGTTCTGAAGTTTTTCCTCGTAGTTTACTTCGAACTAAATCCATCCCCTGCTGCCCATTGTGTTTACAACAAAATGACTACGCCTCCTACCTTTGGCATTTTGAGGGTTACGATCACTGCCATATTCATGATGCACCTTTGCTCAACAGTTGTCGCTGTGGCGCTGAGTACGACTATCGAGTGTCTGGTTTAAGTGGAATGTGCGGGGAATGCAAAAAAACTATCAGTACGAAAAGTTCAGAGAATAGCCATAAAGCAACATCCACTGTTTCAAGTTGGCTCGCCGGCAATGAGTCTAAAGATCTACCTGACGTCCCCAAAAGCTATCGTTGGGGTTTGATTCATTGGTGGGTCCATATCAGCAAAAATGAATTCGATCACGTTTCGTTCATCCAATTTTTCTCAAAGTGGCCTAGCTCGTTTCATTCTATGATCGATAATGAGATCGAATTCAACCTAGAGCACGCCATTGTTGGAAGAAGAGAATTACGGATAAAAGATCTCCTAGGGCGGATATTTTTTAGTTCTGTTCGATTACCAGAACGCAACCTGCAGCACAATATCGTTCTAGGAGAGCTTCTACGGCATACAGAGATGCATTTATGGGATAACAACGGTCTGATCGCTAACCTTCGAATGAACGCTCTAGAGACTACTGTATTCCTCAATTGCAGTAAGAATGAGTTAGCCTCAATGGTAGAACAGCGCATCTTAAAGCCAAATCGCAAAACTAAGCCAAACACGCCCCTAGAAGTTAACGATTACCTATTTTATTTCGGCGATATCTTCTGCCTTTGGTTAGCCGAATTTCAAACTGATGAGTTTAACCGCTCGTTCTATGTATCGAGGTGGTAAGTGCAAACTCTGAAAAAGCTAATCGCATCAAATCCTGACGACTTAAAAACAGCACTAAAGCGCGCATTTCGTCCACTCACACCGCATATTGCGATTGATGGCAAAGAACTTGATGCACTGACGATATTAGTCAATTTAACCGATAAGACAGATGATCAGAAAGACCTGCTAGACCGAGTCAAATGCAAGCAAAAACTTCGAGATGAAAAATGGTGGGCTCGCTGTCTAAAAACGGTTGAGTATAGACAAAGCCACAACCTAAAATTTCCAGACATACGCTCTGAAGGTGTTATTCGCGCGACTCCTTTGGGGAAGTTACCTGAATTTTTACTCTCATCTTCTAAATTAAAACCACACCACTGGGCGTACAGCCATGATTCGAGTGATGTTAACAAAAGCGCCTTATTAACCAATGAATTTAGTTGGAATTGTGTGATTTCATGCCTTGGGGATTTACTTAAAGATGTAGAACACCCGTTGTGGCAAAAACTCAATACGCTTGGCTGCTACCAGAAAACACGTAAGGCTATCGCTAAACAATTGGCTCAGATTTCTCAAACAACGATTAACGTCAGTCTCGCTCCAAATTACTTAACTCAACTATCTTTGCCTGATAACGACAGTTCTTACATTTCACTCTCGCCAGTGGCTTCTCAATCGATGCAAAGTCACTGTTATCAAGCGCTAGAAAATGAGTATCGCTATACAGCGTTAACCCGTTACAGCCGCAGTACTAACATGGGAGTATTACCTATGACATGTGGTGGTGCTTTGAAGATGTTGAAAACTGTCCCTAACTTTTCCCTTACACATCATTATCAGATAAACATTGGAAAATCTTGGTTGACCTCAAGTCATATTCAATCGTTAACACAGTACCAAACGCATACTCAATATTTAATGCCAAAAAACAAGCGAGTGGCTTACCGCAGAACAGTCAAAAACGAGATACAAGAGATGGTTAAGGCTTGGTTGCCTATACAGGACAGGACCATGGATGTGAATACTCTTGTCCAACATCTAAACCATGATCTATCCCGCATCAAATTAGCTAAGTGCTTTGCTTACGAACCGAGTATGACCAAACTCCTACTTGGGCTTATAAAGCGTGAACTCAACGAACATAGATCCGATTCAACTAACGTTGGCGGCAGTGAAAAAAAGGATTCATTCTTTGCGATTCCAAATATAAGAGTTTGTGGAGCAAGCGCGTTGAGTTCACCTATCACGGTCGGTCTTCCATCACTCACTGCTTTCTTGGGGTTTACTCACGCGTTTGAACGTAACTTAAATGAGTCTTTTCCTACGCTCACAATTGATTCGTTTGCCATCTGTGTCCATCAACTACACGTTGAAAAACGCGGTTTAACAAAAGAATATATACAAAAAGCAAACCACACCATATCGCCACCCGCTACACACGATGACTGGCAGTGTGATTTGGTCTTTAGTTTGGTGATTAGGTTTAATCGTAGCTTGAGCGTTGATGAAAGTGCGATTGTTCGAGCTCTGCCGAGGCGGTTTGCCAGAGGTTCCGCTAAAATAGCCATTGCAGATTTCAAATACATCCGGTCATTTTCAACGTTAGAAAAGACGATTCAATCCTTTCCTCAGAAAACCGGCAAATGGCTATCGATGCATACTGAACCTATCGAAAACATGAGTGATATTTTATCGGAAGTTAAAGAGAACCGAAAATTAACCCCAAGCTGTGTTGGGTATCATTTTCTTGAAGAGCCGACCGACAAACCTAACTCTCTTCGAGGTTATAAACATGCTTTTTCTGAGTGCATCATTGGTCTGATTGAGCCAATCACTTTTGATCAAAACACCGACATAACTACTATTTTGTGGCATCACAAGCGCTATCAAAACTACCTTTCTGTGCAGCCAAGGAGTACCTATCATGGAACTACCGACTAACCTAGCCTATGAACGTTCTATTGATCCTTCTGATGTGTGCTTTCTAGTTGTGTGGCCAGATGGGCGAAAGACCCCCTTAACCTACACTTCTCGTACTGTACTAGGACAAATGGAAACCGCAGCCTTAGCTTATGAGCCGTCGGGGCGGACCAAAGAGAGTGCAACCGCTGAAAAACTGGCTCAAGGTAACCCACATCAAGTCGATTTTTGTCATGCTCCTTTCGGTGCGAGCCACATTGAATGCTACTTTTCGGTCTCTTTTTCTTCTGAGCTACGCAAACCTTACAAGTGTAATTCGTCTACGGTTAAACACACACTAATGCAGCTAATCAAAGCGTATGAAGAAAATATTGGTTGGAATGAATTGGTTTCTCGATATCTAGTCAATATATGTAATGGCTCATGGCTGTGGAAAAATACTAAAAAAGCCTATTGCTGGGATATAGAGTTAACCCCTTGGCCCTGGGCGGGAGGTGCTGTCAAATTTCAAGACATAAGGGCTAACTACCTAGAAAGAAATGACTTTGAGAACCATAAAGATTGGGAAGCTATTGCTCAAATGACCAGAAATGCTTTTTCTCACTCTAATGGTTTGGCCATATTTGAAGTGAAAGCCACCTTGCAATTACCGACTAATAAAGAGATTTTTCCGAGCCAAGCATTTACAGAAAAAGAAAGTGACAGCACCAGTAAATCTAAGACTCGAAGAAAAAGCCGAATTTTTCAAAGTACAGCGGTTGAGGATGAACGGAGCCCAATACTGGGTATTTATAAAACTGGTGCCGCCATTGCGACCATAGACGACTGGTACCCCGATGCAACTGAGGCACTACGTGTCGGTCGGTTTGGGGTTCATAAAGAAGATGTCACTTGCTACCGTCACCCTTCTACGCAAAAAGATTTCTTTTCTATCCTTAAGCAAACAGAGTCTTATATTGAAGCACTCACGTCTTCAGATAAACCAAATCAAGAGACCATAAACGACCTGCATTTTTTGGTCGCAAACATCATCAAGGGTGGAATGTTCCAACATAAGGGGGATTAAGTATGAAGTGGTACTACAAAACGATCACTTTTCTGCCAGCGCGTTGTAACAATGAATCATTAGCCGCTAAGTGCCTTCGGATTCTTCATGGCTTTAACTATGAGTATGAAACAAGAAATATTGGCGTTTCATTTCCTCTTTGGAGTGACGATACCATCGGAAATAAAATTTCTTTTGTGAGCACAAATAAAATCGAACTCGATTTGCTACTCAAACAGCACTACTTCACCCAAATGAAAGAGCTGCACTATTTTGATATATCAAATACAAAGGTTGTCCCTGACGGCTGCGAGTATGTTTCATTTAAGCGTTGCCAGTCGATAGACAAAGCAACACCTGCTGGACAAGCTAGGAAAGCGAAAAGATTAAAAAAACGCGCTGAAGCAAGAGGGGAAGAATTTGACTTATCCTCATTCAAACAACATGAAGTTGTTGCACTCCATCACTACCACTCGCTTGAGGAAGACAGTAAAAGTCGTGGCGGTAGTTTTCGACTCAATATAAGAATATTCAAAGAAGCTCGCTTAGACGGAGATGCACTATTTAGCAGCTATGGTCTTGCGAATACTGAAAACACATCTCAACCCGTCCCCCTAATTTGACCCTATTTTTATCGACAATTTTAAGTCATTGAATTATAGAAACTTTATCACTGTGATAAAAATAGGGTTAATTGACACTAAATCTATTAATTGATTGATAAATATATACTATTATTTAATTAGTAACAGTGAACTGCCGAATAGGTAGCTGATAATATTATGTTTAACGAACTTCGTGTTGGGGTGCGGTGAACTGCCGAATAGGTAGGAGACAATTCAATATCAATTGCTGTTGCTTCAAATCTCAAACCACTACCTTGTGGTTTGCTTTAGAAATCAATGAGGACTATAATCCTCAACTCTACTGTAAAGTAGTTGATAACAAACGGACCACTTTCATTCGCGTTCAATAACAGTTTACTGCTGAATAAGTAGATACTTTAAGAACTGGTACCTTAAGGCAGCAAATCTCTCACATCACACTCAAGAACTTGAGCCAACTGATAGGCTTTTTCGAGTGTGATGTTTACTTCCCCACGCTCAATCCTGCCAATATAACTTCGATCGATATCAGCCAACAAAGCTAGTTGGTCTTGAGAAACCTTCTGGTCCCTGCGTTTCCCGCGTAATTTGGCCCCAAAGCGCTTTGCTAAGTCTTTCATTTAAAACGACTCTAAAAAACAAAAACTATCGCCTCTTGATGCATTTATTACCACGGACTATAATCCGCAAAAATTCACAAATAGATTCAACAATGAGTTCAAAAGTAAAAATTAATCAAGATATCTTTGATGCAATTAATCGATGCAATTCAAACCAGTTCAGCATTATTGAGATTAGAAGTTCGATTCAAAAAGAATCTGACCAGTATGAAAACAGTAGCGTTGCACGACTTTTTGTAGCGAGGTCATTGGAGCGACTTCTCTCGTTAGGTGTATTAAAGACAACGGGGGAGGGTCGAAACAGAACGTTTTCAAAATCAGATAATTTTGATTCAACGCAATTTAACATTGCGCGGATTTCAGTAGCCAGT
>NZ_JBFRRH010000134.1:0-1166 GCF_041472995.1 Vibrio sp. 10N.261.46.A3
TCCATTGGGCTTCAGACCCCCTTTAGGTGTCACTTCGGGAAGCGCGGCACACACGCGAGAGCAATCCGGTAGACGCGCATCTAATATTGGAGAATCTCGCGTTAAAGTCTGGTTTAACGCTGTGCTAAGCTGAACAATGAAGTCCTGAAATGATTGATTAGACTTAAATTGAATGTCGGTACGGGTTATTTTGCCGTCTTGCTCAACTGAGATAGCATCAAAACGGTCTACGAAGATTTCGGTGGTTCTTGGGTCTTCATACAGAGATTTAAGAGGAGCAAAATGCTCCACTACCCACTACCCACTGCCATTCGTATTCTTTATCTGATGGCACATCACCAAATATCGTGGGGATGAAGGACGACGGGGACTTTTCTGTGGTCATAAGGATTACCTCAATACAAGGAGAAATAATGGAAGCCAAAAGTGAAGGCAAGCGATACTTTAAAATGCAATACCCAGATGAGTCGCGCCCTATCATCTCGGTTCGGGGGCGCTCAAGACCGGTGATGGTCTTATCTGAAAATGCTTTGGTAGTGTTAACTAAAGGGGTATCAAAAAGCCGGATGGGTGCCATAGTGAGCGGGGTGATAACCTACCCAAACGGTAATCAAGATGAGGTGCATGGCTACATCATCTTCATCAAAGGAAAGAGCATCATTGTTAAGTTGCTTAAAAACATCCCAATCGCGCGAATCAATGAGCAGCAGCGCTGGGTGCTCCAACATTACCCCAATTTTGATATGAGAATGAAGTAAGCAACTCAGTGCATTGACTGTTTGATTTTGTTGCGGTTTTTGGGCTTACCCACCGTTTCGGTGGATAACTCGATAACAAAGTGTCGATGCTTTAATTTCCAACGATGACATCCGCCGTTATGGTGTCGCCATTGTGATTGTAAAAGTAAGGCTCGCCATACCTTTGGCCGTCCATCCACATTTCAGTGTATTCATACGTTGCTGTGCATTGAGTGGGCGTTCGGTGGGATGTGTCGCGTGACGTTACGCAAGATTGGTCTTTGTACAACTTTGAAGGTACTGGCCTCCAAGCGCTGCACACTTTCTCACCTTTAAATGAATGCCCCCAACTCACACACTCTTCATAGCGCGGTGAGTAAGCCGCTCGACCTTCTCGTGAGGTGATTTCACTTGAAGGTAAGGAATTTC
>NZ_JBFRRH010000135.1:0-4731 GCF_041472995.1 Vibrio sp. 10N.261.46.A3
TCAAGTTGATTCGGTATAGTGCCTTTTGCTCGGCAGACACCTTTTCTATCGGCGCATATTTATCATCTAGGTATTCAACAATTGCATCTGACTCAAAAAGAACCGTTTCATTTTCTGTAATCAAGACAGGCACTTGTCCGTTTGGCGAAATATCTAGGAACCATTGAGGTTTATTATTTAGCTCAATGTATTCAATTTCAAATGGGACATTTTTCATTACCAAAGCACCCATTACACGTTGAACGAATGGGCAGTTTTTAAAGCTAACAAGTTTAATCATGGTGACTCCGAATTAGGTCATTAATTTGTATTTGTACCCCTAAGACGAACGCCAAAACTGAAAGACGAAAAATAATTCTATTTTTTTGGAAATAATTAAATGCGGAGATAACTAAAGGCAGTCACTTTAGATACGCACTTTAACTAGGCACTTTAAGTAGTAAGCTTGAATGCCTAATTACGCGCAGCTAGACGATCAAAGATATTGCAATAGATGCCATGATCACGCCAACGACAAATTCCAACACCTTCCACGCTCTCGGGCTCTTAAACATTGGAGCCAAAAAGCGAGCGCCATATCCAAGTGAGAAGAAGAACACAAACGACGCCGACACTGCACCTGCGCCAAACAACATTTGGTTAGGTTGATATTGAGTTGAGATAGAACCCAGCAATACCACAGTATCCAAATACACATGCGGATTAAGCCAGGTGAACGCCAAACACATCGCAATCGCTTTGGTTAACGAGTCTTTGGTTTCAGCAGTGGCTTCTAAGGCGTGGTTTTCAGTAAATGCTGAACGGAAGCTTAAGAATGAATAGACACCCAAAAAGATAGCCCCACCATAACGGGCGAACTGCTCAATTTGTGGGAACTGCTTAACGATGGCGCCAAAGCCCGTCACGCCAAAGCTAATGAGTAAGGCGTCAGAAATCGCACATACAGCGCAAACTGCCAATACGTGTTGGTTCTTAAGCCCTTGCTTTAAAACAAACGCATTTTGAGAGCCAATCGCAAGAATCAACGAAAGGCCAAGGGAGAAACCTGCGAAGTAAGTCGACATCTAAGGCTAGCCTCTTAACGCAACTCAATACGCATAAACTGGCTGTGAGGGTCCAACACATAATCCGCAAAGGGTTCACAGTATCCGAAGCCAAACTTTTCATACAGGTTACGCGCGGCCTTAAAGTAGTCTTCTGAACCTGTCTCTAAACTGATTGTTTGATATTGGCGAATGGCTGCGGTATCCAATACGTGTTGTAAAAGTTGGCTGGCAACGCCTGACTTTCGAGCAAACTGTGAGGTCCTCATTGATTTCAGTTCAGCGTGTTGGCTATTTAACTCTTTAATGGCAACACACCCAAGCAGTTGGTTGTCTTTCCAAGCGCTGAAAAAGGTAATCTCTGGTGACTTGAGCCCGTCTAGATCAAGTGCATGAACGCTTTCGGCTGGCGAAGTTGCGTACATATCTGCAAGGTGCTCTTCAAGCAATTCAATGACTTCTCCACCCGACAAGTCATCAAGCTTAATTTCTATTGAAGTACTGCTTTCCAACGCTGTTCCATTTTCCATTGAACCCTGTGCATTTATTGCTGATGTCATTGTCCCAACTCTCCTTGTTTGGTTCGCTTATTTAGCTTGAGTGATTTGGCTTTAATTACTGGCCTACTTTCCTGAATTGTTTCCTTTTCAAGAACTCGGTTTGAATCAGTAAAATTACTGATTAATCATAAAATTATTAATGTCACACTGGATTTACCTAGATACCATATTTTTCCTATCTAGTCTCGTGATAAAAGCCTGCCACAAAGCCCGTAGGTCGCAGCAGCGAGGGAGCAACACCTGTTTCAGTTAACGAATAAGTAGTCAGGCCGATATGAGTATTCAACTAGATCTAACCACCACTATGCCCTGCCAAAACTTCGACTCGGCACAAGGGCGAATGACACTTCAAAACCATCGAATTATTGATGTCGACAACGAGATCGCCCAAATCTTTGGTTATCGAAACCGCGATGAGTTATTACACAATGTTGAATTTGTGTATGCCTTAGTTCCCGACAATTACCAAAACCTAGCCAAAAAACGCTACCTAGAGGCAATAAAAGGCAAGTTTGATAAGGGAAAATTGTACACGGACATTCCAGCTAATGGTCGCAATATCTCCATATTTTGTTTATCACATGTCATTGAACTGAATAACAAACCTGCGCTTGAAATACACGTCATTGACATCACATCAATGTTAGAGGTGCAGCGTAAACGCCACGAATCAGATCTCATGTATCGAAAATTACTCAGTACATCGAAACAAGGTATTTTGATCCACCGAAACTTCAAACCTTTGATGGTTAATCAAGCTTGGGTTGAGCAACAAGGTGCCCAATCTATCGAGCAAGTACTTGCGATGGACTCAATCATTTCAATCATTCCTGAAGAACAGCATCCAAATGCCATCAGGCGGTGCGAGAGCATTCTCAATGGCAATACACCCAACTTCAGCTCTGTAGTATCCAACCATTGCTTTGATGGCAGCTATAAATACTTCAATATTTATGACAACGTGATTAACTGGGAAGGTGAAGACGCCATTCAAGTGATTCTCGAAGAAGTCACAGACAAGGTCTTGTTAGAAAAAGAGCTGCTGCACCGCGCTATGTATGATGACTTAACGCAGGTACTCAATCGTCGCGCCATTTATGATTGGATAAAGAAGCCAGTGAATCAGCAAATAGAAATGTCTTGTATGCTGATTGATATCGATGACTTTAAATTAATAAACGATCAGTTTGGTCACAGTGTTGGTGATGCTGTCATTAAACACTTAGCCGATTCCATTAAAACGCACGTTGAATTACTCAATGGCGTAGTTGGACGCTGGGGCGGAGAGGAGTTTATTGTGTTCATTCCCAACGCGAAACCTGAACATACCCAAGTCATAGGCGAACGTATCTGCCGTGCTTTTAATAGGCATACTTTTGTTGGATTCAATCGCCGTCAATTTACATCGAGCGTCAGTATTGGCATCACCAACCGATGTATGTGTCACTCACCCAACAACATTAACACGCTAATTCGGGTGACGGATGATGCACTTTATCGTTCAAAAACAAGTGGGAAAAACCAGGTATCTATCAATGATGATGTGGTTTGCCAGGAAGCTCTTGCTTAATCCCAGCTCTTTACTCTCTTTCGTGATCCAGAGGTATTTCAAACATGCGTCAAATAAGCCGGTTAACCTGACGAATTGAAGCCAGCCAACAGATAATGAAAGTACAGCGACCAAGAATTAAAGCGCCTATATTGAACGATATTTGATTGCGATTTTCCAATTTCGGTATATGATGCGCCACCCTAATTTTTCAGCTTATGCTGCAGGCAAATATGTCCGCCAACGCACTCTATACCGACCTATCCGGTTACTATGATTTAATGTGTGTAGATATTGACTACCAAGCGCAAAGTAACTGCGTACGTAGACTCCATCAAATCTTTGGAAATGAAGGAAAAACACACCTCGACTTAGCTTGTGGCACTGGCCCACACGTTCGTCATTTTATTGATTTCGGTTACCAAAGCGGTGGCCTAGATCTTAACAAGCCGATGTTAGATATCGCAGAAGTTCGCTGCCCGGAAGCCAATTTCTCAGTACAAAACATGAGTAACTTTGAGGTCACGGAACCACTCGATCTTATCACTTGCTTCCTGTATTCCATCCATTACAACGATGGCCTTGAGAAGCTTAAAGAGTGTATTGAAAGTGTGCATCGCGCATTAAAGCCAGAAGGTATTTTCTGTTTTAACGTGGTTGATAAAGACAAGATCAGCAACGACCTGTTTGTTAGACACACAACAAACCAAGACAAAGACGATTTCACGTTCCGTTCTGGTTGGTATTACTCTGGTCAGGGTGATAAGCAAGCGCTAAAGCTTAGTATTGAAAAAACGACGGCTGGAGAAACTCAAGTGTGGAATGATGAACACCCGATGGTGGCATTCTCGCTTAAGGAGTTAATCGAGATATTGAAGCCCTACTTCGAGGTTAATATCTTCGAGCACGATTACGATAAGCTGATTCCTTGGGATACTCAGTCCGGTAATGCGCTGATCACATGTGTCAAAATCTAGATAAATAGCTCAACGACAAATTAAACCAAATCTATAGATAAAAAAAAGAACCCACACTCGCCATTCTCCTTATAGAGCATCAGCCAGTGTGGGTTCTTTTATATCAAGCTATCAGTTACTGAACTCTCGATTAGAAGTCCGCTGTCATACCTACGTAGTAAGTACGTGGCTCTTCAACATAACCTAGATATTCTAGTTCTTCAGATACTGACTCGTCCGTTAGGTTCGAAATACCTGCACGCAGTCGTACTGAATCATTCACGTTGTACACTGTGCCGATGTTCAATGTTGTGTATGCGTCTTGAGTTAGGTCGCTTTCGATCTGACGCTCACCACGGTAACGAGCACTAACAAAGGTGTTCAGGTCGAAAGTCGGGCTCCAGTTCAGTTTAACTAAACCCGAGTGCTTGTAACGCTCAAGTAGCTGTTCGCCTGTCGACTTATCTTCAGTATCTAGGTAAGTGTAGTTACCAGAAAACGCCCACTTATCAGAGATTTGATACATACCACCTAGCTCAACACCTTGAATGATTGCTTCAGAGACGTTTTGGTAAGTTTTCGCGCCTAAATTACCCGTTGGTCACGGCAAGATCATTATAAAT
>NZ_JBFRRH010000136.1:0-3903 GCF_041472995.1 Vibrio sp. 10N.261.46.A3
ACGACACCTGTTACCAAGTGCCGTCTCCCTAAGAACCCAGCGTGCAACTTTCACTGCACTAGGCTCAAGCCTCCACAAAGGCATCGTTTGATACCCAGCAACTTATAAAGCAGTCGGAGCAGGTTCGTTCCAAGAGTTACGAGCTAGCCTTTTGGACTTCCTTTTAGCCAAGTATTCTTGGTATTGAGGGTCAAATGGAGTCGCTGCACTTCGGATTTTCACATGCCTTTCTATTGGCACTTTGGCTATTTGGAAGAGATTGAACTGGCAATCCATATCCATGCTCTTCTGCCAACCGTGAAACTGCCACTGGCCTTTTCGGTTGATGAAGTATTTTAGGGCGATCCAAGTTTTGGATTTTGTTGGGTGACGCCTTTTAGCCCAGTGCCATAACGTATGGAATAGCTTGTGACCGACATATCCGAATACCTGTTTAGCCACGCAGTGTCGATAATAGTTCGACCACCCCCTGAGTTTCGGATTTATCAGTTTGATAAGATCGTTTACTGGGAGGGTTACGTGCTTTTTGACGAGTTCACGCAGATTACTTAAGAACATCAACGTATTGGATTTACTCGGCTTAATGAGTAATTTCCCTTTGTACTTCCTATGGTTGAACCCAAGAAAGTCAAAGCCATCGTTGATATGAGTAATGTGCGTTTTCTCTTCGGATAATGTTAAGCCTCTTTCCGCTAAGAAATCAGCAATCAACGGTTTGATATCGTTCTCCAACACTTCCTTTGAAGCGCAAGTGACGACGAAATCGTCGGCGTATCCAATGAAGTTAGCTCTTGCCCCCTTTTTGAGTGCAGTAGACTTAATGTGCTGTTCGAGACCAGATAGTGTCATTAACATCAAGGTTGGGGATATAATCCCGCCTTGAGGCGTGCCTTCATCGGTGTCGTAAAATAGCCCCTTGTCTACAAAGCCAGACTTTAGCCATTGCTTCAACATACGTTTATCAACAGCAACATTGTCCATAAGCCATTGATGCCCAATTTTGTCGAAACAAGCTTTGATGTCCCCTTCAAGAACCCATTGCGCTGACCGTTTCTGACTCAAACAGATAAAACACTGGCCGATTGCGTCAGCAGTGCTTCGTCTTGGTCTAAAACCGTAGCTATTAGGGTCGGCAAGGCTTTCTGACACAGGCTCTAATGCTAATAGGTAAAGAGCTTGTTGCGCTCTGTCTATTATGCACGGAATGCCCAATGGCCTAAGTTTGCCATTCTTTTTGGGGATATAGATACGCTTGAGCGGTTGGGCTTTGTATGCCTTTCTACTCAATTGATTAACTGCTTTCATGCGGCGTGTATCTGTATTCCAGATGACACCGTCTATTCCTGGTGTTTTGCTGCCTTTGTTTTGAGATACTCGTTTAACAGCAAGAAGTTTTGCTGAGCGAGAATGAGTCAGTAGCCACTGCAAGGCTTTCGCTTTGCCGTGTTTACCTTCTCGAGTTGCCTTTGCGATACGCATCTGAAGCTTTAATACATGCGATTCAACGGATTTCCAGTCTATTGACTGCCATTGAGCACTGTCAGGAGAGGCACTAATCTCTTTTGAAATCATCATTTGCATTTCTCCTTGAATAAAGTTCTTCAAACTCTCTCGCAACGGGAGACCAGTCGGAAGTGGGCTCACTTTCGTGACCAGACACAAGTCTGTATCTGCATCGTTACAATGCAGCCTTCGCTTTTTCCAACCTCCTATACCTGCATCACTATCGGCCACATAGGCTTTCCCAGAGGGAGTGATACAGGCTTACCGTGTTCCGTATGTCGCGCAATGTCAGGTTAGATGCCCGCTATGGTGCGAAGAGTTCAATGATCACGAAAGAGCATGGGGCAATCTCTTTCCGACTCTCGTGCCTTTTGGCTACAGCGTATTAACCACTTCCGCTGTTTCATCACATAACGCACCTTACGCGGATTCACTTATGTTCATCATACTGACTACCTAGCACTCACCCGATTGTGGTTATCAGGAGGATCGTCCTCTCACGATTTAGATCCCGATTGGCAAATGCCAATCTTCGTTACATTGTCAGAGCCGCTACTTTATTCAGGCTCCTAGGTTCATCTGGTGATACAGATGGTTCACACGTTAAGCGGTGAACATCGCTTCATACGACCTCACGTCGCACGCCCCAAAATGAGTTAACACATTTACTCTAAAATAGAGTTCCCTAATGAAATCGACCTTACCATTTATAAATGTTCAACAACCACCTTGAACTAGTGCTGGTTCGCTTTTGGGACCCTTGGTTTCTCCGACATGTGTAATGTCGCGCTGCATGGCAGCAAAGAAGTCTAAGATGGCTGAGGTTTACTGTTGTTAAACCCACAACCATTATTACCGATCATTTTGCCCGCAAGGATAAGCTGAATCTTTTTTGGCAGTTCACCAGTGGGTAGCTCTGAACAATAAGAAAAATGGTGTTGAGCAGGCATAAAAAGGCATCCACTTAACTAACTGGATACCATTTTAATGGTGTGATTTATAGAGCGGAATAACGTTGGTTAGTTAATAAAATCAGTATAATGGAAAGAAATTTGTGATTGGTTGGTAGGTGTTTATGCATTTTGATACAAACTTTATTTCTAGCGTTAGATCGTCTGAAATGGAGATACACTGCTTGTCTGTACGTATTTGGCAAAGTCATGCAGATGGTTTGAGACTGAATGGTCATGGCACGATAAAGCAGAATAAGTTTGGAACGTTGTTTTTGGAAATGGTTTGTACAGAGACGGTGTATAAGCCTATTGGTCAGTTACAGCCTCAACTAAGGTTTCCTCAAGACAACTTGAATCCAGACCATGAGCTGTTTGCTGAACTCGTTGATATATCAGGTAGGGTATGGAAAACACAAGGCTTTAAGCTGGAGCTTTCAGGCTTTCATCTAAAGACTAATAAAGTAATTTATGCCCTTTTACCGTACGTTACCTCTGAAGAGCATCAAGAAGAAAGTGTTGATACGCCATACTTGCACCTAGAGTTCGAACAAGAAATAGATATTCCATTCAATAAAAGTAATAGAACATTATCAACAGCGACTGGATCTGAATCGTTTGGTTTCAATGAGCTATGCTTTGAGGTCGATGGCTTAGATATCAGAGTTGTTAATGAGTCAGATTATCGGTTTGTTAAAGTTAAAGGCGATTTTGTACCAGAAGACCTAGAGAGATGCATCAGGTTCTATCTTGGCTTTTCTTGTGGTGTTTTTCTTCAACCTTATATTTTATTTACCAATGTAGGAAATATATATAAGTGCACAATTCGAAGTTTTAATAACCAGATATCGCATAAGCGTTCAACTAACCCTATACCAAGTAATGTCCACATCCCTAGAGGAAGCAATCATTATAGTATTGATTTGTTTCAACGAGTTTTAGCTCTGTATTCTGAAAATATTAAGCACTTTGATTGTGTAAGCAGCCAATGGGAAAGGGTATGGCGTGGGTTCAATTCCTCAGATGATATTGCCGAACTAGTATTATCTGTTGCAGTGGAGGGGGTTCTGAATGATATATATATTCCGGATTTCAAGCAATCACGACAGGACCAAGAGCTAGTAGAAGCTATAAAAGAGATTAAGTCAAAGCTTAAAAAGCTGGATATTGACGTTACGTATTTGAGCCGCCTTCAATCAAGCGTCTCTTACTGGAAGAACATTACAGCAGCGAGAGCACTTGATATTTTAATAGCAGAGGGGGTTTTAGCTGATAATGATAAAAAGCTATGGAATAGTATTCGAAATGCTAGTGCGCACCCTGCATCTAAAGAACTTAGTAACGTAGAAGAACAGAAAAAAAGAGATGAGCTATATTCCTGTATAGATATTTTTCATAAGCTCGTATTAAATGTCCTCGCATATTCTGGACCTGTCTCTTGATCATATCT
>NZ_JBFRRH010000137.1:0-35099 GCF_041472995.1 Vibrio sp. 10N.261.46.A3
CCTTGAGATCTTCACCTGGTGGATTCTAGGTGGTTCGATTGCCATCAGCTTTATTTTGGAATTTGCGTATCGTTTGGGTCGCACATCCAATCAAGAAGTGATTGCGCTGCGCCTATCGACTATTCGCCGTTATGTATGGAGCTTCATTGTTGCGGGTGTGACTTTGCAAATATCGAGTATCACGCTAGGCAAAGGCACTATCTATAGCTGGATCTACAGCGCCCTATTTTTCTGGTTTGTACTGGTTACCATTTCAGTGCTTAGATTATGGCGCGCGAAAGTCTTCGATACGTTGCAACACATCTCCGATCGTCCTGTGTGGGTGAATTGGGCGGTAAACCGTAAGGAAACTTTCCTACTTAATATATTAGCGACGGCAATTGGCATCGTATGGTTGAGCGTGTACAGCTTCCAACATCGCATCATGGCCTTGCTATCTAATTACACGCTGTTTAGCCAAGCTTTGGCGTATCTATTTAGAATCGAAGTGGCTAAGCAGTCTGACCTTGATAAAAACCAACAAAACTTGGTTCGAATCAAAGGCGATCAAACTTATGAATACATCCTACCGGGTAATATCGACAGCACGCTGATTGATTACGCCGGTGATGAGGTTAAGCAACTGTCTCGCTACCTGATGTCGGACAGCCCTGCTATTTGTATTGTTTCAGGTGAACGTGGTGTGGGCTCAACAACCCTACTTTATACCCTGCTGCACAAAGTCTCTAACGCTGAACCTGTCTACGTAAGTTGCCCTTACGCGGGTTATCAAGAGCTGTTAGCGCATCTAGCGGTGAGCATCGGCTTGGAAGAAAAAGCGACTGAGATTCAGATCTTGGCGCATCTTCGTAAAAGCAAGACCACGTACCTGATTGCGATCGATAATGCACAGCGATTGGTTAAGCCAATGGTCGGCGGCCTGTCTGATTTGATCCGTTTAACCAACCTATTGCGCCGTTCTAAAAAGAACCACCGTATCGTGATTTCGATTGCTAAATCGAGCTGGCGATTTGTCGATCGAGCGCGTGGTGAGCGTCTGCTGTTTGATTTGGTGTGTTTCCTACCACGTTGGACAGAGAAACAAGTCGGTGAGCTTCTAAATAGCCGTATCAATACGGAGCTTGAGAAGCCGTTATCGTTTGATGGTTTGGTGGTGCCTAAACAGTGGGACCAAGATGACATGAGTGAGGAAGATCGAGCACGCCAAGGCTTCTACCGAATCTTGTGGCATTACTCTGATGGTAACCCTACCGTTGCGCTGCGATTCTTCCGACTCTCTTTGAATCGAAACAAAGATACCGATCAAGCCGTGGTGCGCTTGTTCCATGTTCCTGAAGCTCAGGAGCTAGAAAACATGCCAAAACCTATGCTGGCTGTGCTTCGCTCTATTGTGCAATTGGAAATCGCGTCTCCAGAAGTCTTGTCTGATTGTACGCAGCTAAGCACGGCAGAGATAACCGGCATTCTGCGTTACTTTGAAAGCCGTGGTTATATTGGTTGGCATGAAGAAAAGGCTCGAATTTCCGAGCACTGGTTCCGCCACATTACTAACGTTCTCGACCGTCAACATCTACTGGTGAAGTAAAATGAAGAAGTTATTTATCCTACTATTTGTTGGCTTGGCAAGTGCTGTCAGTTTCCCGACCTTTGCGACGGAAGAGTTAGCCAATGTAGAAAACATCTCAAAGATAGCGAGCCTAGTTCGATGGAGCGGCGTGTTCTTCTCCATGATCGTTATTGCTGCGATGTGGTTGCTGCTTAAGTTTATCAACTCAATGGTGACCAGTTTTGGTAGCCAATTCGTGCAATATCGAATGCTGCTACAAAAACTGCAGTCGTTTACTCAGTTCTTTATCTATGTGAGCACCGGTCTTATCGTGTTCATGATGAGCTTTCGAATCAACGACCAAATACTGGCTTTGATTGGTGGTACCCTCGCCGTGTCGGTCGGCTTTGCGCTTAAAGACTTGGCGGCATCATTCATCGCGGGCATCACGGTGATGATTGATAGACCCTTTCAAGTTGGTGACCGCGTCACGTTTGAAGGCAACTACGGCGATATTATTACCATTGGTTTGCGTTCAGTGCGAATGAGAACGTTGAACGATGACATCATTACCATTCCGAACAACAAGTTCTTAAATGAAGTGACCACCAGTGGTAACTATGGCGCATTGGACATGCAGGTGGTGATTCCGTTTTACGTCGGTATGGATGAAGACATCACCCTAGCCCGCGACCTGATTCAAGAAGCGGCGTCTTCAAGTCGTTATATCCACTTGCCGAAACCTGTAACGGTTTTGGTTAAACAGACGATTACCGATAACTACCTAGCGATACAGCTAACCTGTAAGGCTTATGTTGTGGATACTGCGTATGAGAAGCTGTTTGAAACCGACATTACCTTGCGTGTGATGAAAGAGTTTAAGAAGCACAACATCAACCCACCGAAGATTTCAGTGGCGGCGCATTAGGTTTGATGCTTTAGACGTCTGTTTCTCATAGCAAATGACTTGCGATAAATAAAAACACCTCCGAACTTATCTCGAGTGCGGAGGTGTTTTTTTTTGAGCTTTTTATTTTCAAGCTAATAGTCTTATTGATGCTAAACCTTAAAGTATTTCAATTGCTCAGTAAGGTGTTCTGTAGTGTTCGCCATTTTCTGACTGTCTTCTGCAAGCGATTGTGAGGCCTGCAGTACTTCATTTGCAGCGAGATGAATCCCAGTGACACTTTCACTCATTTCAGTGGCTACCGTGCTTTGCTGTTCCGAGGCTGCGGCAATTTGCGCCACCATGTCATTGGCGTTATGCAGTTCATTCACAATCACATCGAGTTGTTGACGAGTTTCGTTAGACGCGACAACACTGTGATCAACCTTTTCGTTACTGCTTTGCATTGCCTTGAAAGTGCGTTCTGCCTGTTGAGTCAGTTTCTCAATCGTGGATTGTACTTCGTTAGTTGAATTCTGAGTGCGGCTAGCAAGGTTACGGACTTCATCAGCAACAACTGCGAATCCTCTACCTTGCTCTCCTGCACGTGCCGCTTCTATTGCTGCGTTGAGCGCTAACAAGTTAGTTTGTTCTGATACATCACGAATCACACCAACGACTTGGCTTATTTCGGTGACGCCAGATTGCAGATCTCTGACTAAGTTGTTCGCGGTCGAAATGTTCTCTGAAACCTGAGATATAGTCTCAGACGTTACCTGCATGTTTTGGTCGTTCTGGTTCGCGTGCTCAACAACCTTATTGGTGCTAGCGGCCGTGTTCTCTGCATTCACTGCAACATCTGAGATAGTCGCGCTCATTTCTGTCATTGCAGTCGATAACAATTCAAGCTGTGCATGTTGTGAGTTAACACTGGTTGCTGCTTCTTCACTGGCTTGAGCAATATGGCTCGCCATGTTGCTGGACAAATCCGCCGATTCATTGGCTGTGCGAAGCGTACTTTGCAGTTTGTCGAGCATGGTATCAATTTGTTGGCTCATATCGCCCAGTTCATCTTTGCGTGTCATATTCATGCGTACACGAAGATCGCCATCGGCAATTTTGTGAGTGTTGTCGATAAGCTTGTTAAGCGGCACTAGGATGTTATTTGAAATTGCGTAACCCATCGCAAACAACAAGCCTGACAATACGACCGCAACCAATCCCTCTTTGAGCGCCAATGCATAGAACGCGTCTTGAATGTCCGCAACTAGGATGCCCGAGCCAACAATCCAATTCCACTCAGGGAACAGCTGTACGTAGGAAATCTTGTCTTTGAGTTCACCTTGCGGGCTCATCCACTGGTAATCAAGAAAGCCTTTCTCTTCTGGAGTACGAGAAATGGTGACCATCTCACGCCAGTGGTGTTTACCCGCACCATCTTTAAAATTACCCGCGTTCTTACCATTGAGTTCAGGCTTTAATGGATGGATAACAACGTTGAGTTGCTGGTTTAAGATCCAGAAATAATTGGTGGTGTCATAACGTAGGGTTTCGATGGCTTGAAGTGCTTGTTTCTTTGCGACCTCTTCACCCAGCACATTACGTTGGTTGTAATAGTAGCTCGCTAAGCTGACCGCAGTTTCGACTTGAGCACTGAGCTTATCTTGACGCTCTTGCATGGAACTAGCACGTTGCTGCATTAGGTTAAAAGTGGACGCCATTACCAATAGAATAACCGATAAAATGACGATGGAGACGAGTTTTGATTTGATAGATAAGTTACTTAATTTCATAGCTGACTGACTTTATTATTTGTTTTGATTATGGATTTTCGGCCAAGGTATCAAAATTTCGTACAGTTCAGATGATATGCATCAAGATCAAAAGATATACACTGTGTTACATAACCAAAAAGAGGTGCTCGTCAAACCGGCAGAGGTTGAGATTTGGTTTGAGATAGATTAGTAGTGCGGAATTTTCGTGCTTGGGCTAAAACGTTCGTGTAATAGCCCAAGCGCGTTAGAAGTATTATCAGATGATAATATCGGTGAATGAGTTCTTAGAACTTATAGGTTTGATACTAGCAATTGAGGTGTCGCTTTCTGTTGAAGATAGATACTAAAGCAACTTCCCTTACCTACCTCGGATTCGACTCGGATCTCGCCGCCAGTTTGGCT
Source organism: Vibrio sp. 10N.261.46.A3 (assembly GCF_041472995.1). NCBI lineage: Bacteria > Pseudomonadati > Pseudomonadota > Gammaproteobacteria > Vibrionales > Vibrionaceae > Vibrio > Vibrio sp. 10N.261.46.A3. The sequence continues at coordinate 4,610 of NZ_JBFRRH010000137.1, forward strand.
CAAGATACTTTGAGAAACGGATAAGCCTAAGCCCGTACCATCACGTTTGGTGGTATAAAATGGCGAGAAGATGCGTTTCAATTGTTCTTCCTTAATACCGCAGCCTTCATCTTGAACATGAACGATAGCGCCATGAGACACACCATTTTCAACCCAGTCTTCACTCGAAATGGTTAACGTGCCCTGACCGTCCATTGCATGAATCGCGTTCATTTGCAGGTTAACCAGAATCTGTAGCAATTGGTTTCGGTTCACTTCGACTGAGGTTTTAGCGTTCAATTGTGATACGTACACAATGCCTTTCTTCTTCGCGCCTGTTTTTACGAGCGTAATACTTTCATCGACAATTGGGTTGATATGTTGCCACGTAATTTCGTCTTGTACGCCACCGTGACGGCTGTATTGAAGCAGGCTTCGTGTGATATTTCGAATTCGGTCAATCTGCTCCATGATCGCGTGGACTTCCTCGTCGACACGGCTCACTTCATCGCCCAGTTCAAACTTCATCAATTCAACGTTGCCAAGAATCACGGCGGTTGGGTTATTGATCTCATGAGCAATACCCGCCGTTAATTCACCTAATGCGGCCAGTTTTTCATTGACCACCAGCTTATCTCTGGCTTGATTGAGAAGCTTGATGTGCAGTTCGAGTTCTTCGGTTTTCTCTTTCAAACTCGCGGTACGAGAATGCACTTTGCACTCGAGTTCAGATGCAGCTTGTTGAATCTCTTGATTACGCTCGTGCAGTAGATCCAACATCTTATCGAACTGTTTAGCGAGCAGTGTCAGTTCGTGTTGATCATCCAAACCTAGCGTACCAATGCGCTTGTCTTGCCCCATCTGGACTAGCTTCACCACTTTATGAATGCGTTCAATTGGGTTGAAAAGATCACGCGCGCCACGGTGAACGATCAAACCGGATGCCAACAGCAGCAACACAATGGTAATGCTGATTTCACCTAGGTTGGTCAAGTAGGTTTCTATCAGTGGCCAAATCAAATAACCGGTGTAAAGCATACCAATCACATTGTTAAACTGGTCATGGATTGGTTGGTAAGCTGTGATGTACCAAGCATCGTAAACATACGCTCGATCTAGCCACTCTTTGCCTTCATTCAAGACTTTCGAGTGCACCTCGTGAGAGACACGTGTACCAATGGCGCGCCCTACACTGTCTTCACTGCTCAAAGGCACGTTGGTGCTAACACGAAGATCATCAAGGAAAACCGTGACCGTCCCTATATGACGATTAAAACCTTCTCGTTGTGGATAGATAAGGTTACTGATCTGATCGACGAGTTGAGTGCTGTTATTCAGTAAGATCCCACCATCCAGAAAACCAATCACATGATCGTGTTCATCTTTTATGGATACAACGGTTCGGCTTACCAATCCGCGAGTCTCGACTTCTTGCCCATTGAGCATCGGAACTTCCGCTTTTTTTGCGAGGTCACGATCGAGATAATTGAGCTCATTACGGCTTAAGACACTGAAAAACGAAGACTTGTGAGTTAAGTTTAGATATTCGAGTTTCTTTTCCATGCTCTCGACACTGCGCCAACGCAGAAAATCGAGCTCATAGCGAGATTTGTTCTCAGACACCCAGCGAGTTAGGTCTTCGTGTGAAAGATCACTCGCGAGTTTGGTTCGAAAGTTATAAGACTCGGCAAACGCACGAACGTTGTATGCTTGCTGATTTTGGATCAGGTGAATACTGTTATCGGCAACATCCAAGCGTTCATCAACATCAATCAGAGCGCCCTGCCACGTGTAATGGATTGACCAATACAGTGTGATAGCCACAAGTGCACACAAGGTAAGAATGATCGGTGCAGATGTTAGGAATAATAAGCGGTAGCGAACCATGGTTTTGAATCGGAACGCCCACTTTGACCACCAACGACGTCTAATCGGCATATTCAGAGCCTTCCGTGTTCCAATCTTTGTATTTACGTTCTAGCGTTTTACGTGCCACGCCAAGATCTCTTGCAGCTGCCGATTTATTGCCATCATGGAAACTAACAAGCTGTTCTATATGAGATTTTTCCACTTCTTTGAGTGTCCAAGTGTTTGGATAACCCTCGGCAACATCTGCATTATTTAAGTTTGGCATTTCTGCACCATGTGACACCGTCACTGAAATACTAGCAGGAACAGGGTCGCCATTAATCTCGCGCCAATAGTGTGCTGGTGGCTTGTCTAAAAGAATGCATCGTTCGACTAAGTTTTTAAGCTCACGAATATTTCCCGGCCATTCGTATTCGTTCATCGCCAATATATCTTCATGTGCCCAATTTGGAACAGGCATGCCAAGCTCGCTCGATAAAAGACGAGTAAAGTATGGAACAAGTTCAATCAGATCTGACGGGCGCTCTCTCAATGGCACCACATCAATCTTAAGTACATTGAGTCGGTAGAACAGATCACGGCGGAAGTGCCCTTTATCGACCTCTTCTTGAAGATTTCGGTTGGTCGCCGCCACTACTCGTACGTCAACGGAAATTTCCTTCTCGCTACCGACTGGACGAATGGTTCTTTGCTCTAACACGCGTAATAACGCAGCTTGCATTGGCAGTGGCATTTCACCGATCTCATCAAGGAACAAGGTGCCACCACTTGCGACTCGGAAAAGACCTTCACGGTTTTTCTTCGCACCAGTAAATGCGCCCGAGGTATGTCCAAACAGTTCACTTTCTAGAAGTTCTGGAGCAATCGCGCCACAGTTGATTGGCACAAATGGACCGGTGCGTTTACTGGCTTCATGTACACCGCGCGCAACTAACTCTTTACCTGTACCCGACTCACCTTCTATCAGAACGGAAGCTCGAGACGGTGCAAATTGACTGATCAACAATTTAAGCTGTTTGGTCTTGTCTGAATTGCCGATCAATTCGGTCTTGATATGACGACTAACATCGCGCTTCAACGCGTACTGCATTCTTTGGTCGAGTCGCTTATCCATACAACGCAGAACCGCTTGTATCATCTGTTCGAGGTTGAACGGCTTAAGAATAAAATCTGAAGCACCAAGCTTAAGCGCGGATATGGTCATCTCTAGATCGGCATAACCCGTCATGAAAATCACATCGGCGCGTTTGTCGGCGTCGTTAAACGCCTCTTCCCACTCAATGCCCGAGCGGCCTGGTAGGTTGATATCAAGGACAATCAGATCAAAATGTTCGCTCGAACGCAGTGTTTCTGCCTCTTCAACCGACCCTGCGCTCGACACCTTGCCAAAGAACTTACCCAGTGCTTTCTTTAAGATAGCCTGCATACCCAATTCATCATCGACGACCAAAACGGAAAACGCCTGATACTGAATCAATGTGTTCGGGTTGAGATTGGATGCAGATGAACTAGGTAAAGACATAATGATTAGCCGGTGAGGAAAGTTGGGACAGAGTGTACCAATTAACCTTTTATCCAACAGGGACAATGTGCGACATTTTGTCCTAGCTCATGTTTTGATTCATTTTAACGGGGTAAATGACGCAATTTTGTCCGAAATAACAGCAATTTAATGAAATCTGATGCATGATTTGTTGGCATTAAGATTGCTTATAAGGTGTAGATTTCTAATTACAACAATTAGCGTCTTATGCACATGCCCTTCTTTGAGCCCTTTAAAACTGAAGGCATGTCATTCATTTATAACAGAATGGACATAATAATAATGAAAGCAATTCCCCTAACTATTGCAGCTCTATCTATCGTCAGTTACACGGCTAGCAGCGCGGAAGACACCACTCATATTAAGTTGGCGACAACCACAAGTACTTATCACTCTGGTCTACTGGACTACTTACTACCTGAATTCGAAAAAGATTCTGGTATCAAGGTTGATGTTCTTGCCGCCGGTACGGGTAAATCACTTCGCATGGGTGAAAATGGTGACGTTGATTTGGTGATGACTCACGCACCAAAGGCTGAAGCGAATTTCGTAGAAAAAGGTTACGGCGTTTTACCTCGCAAGCTGATGTACAACGACTTTGTCATCGTTGGCCCACAAAGCGACCCTGCAAAAATTGAATCTCAAAAAGCAGTGGCAGATGTGTTCAAAGCGATCGCGACTAATAACGTGACATTTGTGTCTCGCGGCGACGACTCTGGTACTCATAAGAAAGAGATGGGTATTTGGGCGCAAACTAAAATCGAACCAAACTTTGGTGGCTACCGCAGTGTTGGTCAAGGCATGGGCCCTACTCTGAACATGGCGTCAGAAATGCAAGGTTACACCATGACAGACCGTGGTACTTGGTTGGCTTACCAAAATAAACTGGATCTAAAAATCCTTTTCCAAGGTGACAAGAATCTATTTAATCCTTACCAAGTGATTCTGGTTAATCCTGAGCGCTACCCAAGCATTAACTACCAAGCAGCGAAAGTATTCAGTGATTGGTTGGTTAACCCTAAAGGTCAGAAACTGATTAACGATTTTAAACTGCATGGCAAACAACTGTTTGTTGCAAGCGCAGAATAGTTTGTTGTAAGTGAACAGTCGTTTTCTGTAAGTAAAAGTAGCGCTAAGGGTTCAACCCGAATCAATTAGCGCTACGCTTAACTAAGCAGTTAACGAAGCACCTAAGCGATATCGCTTTAAAAACTATCTTGTTTTTACAGCAACTCGCTATAAAGCTGTCTCACTTTAATAACGTTCACGCTTAACAACACATTCAAGCTTAGAAACACAATCATGCTTAAGAACAATAGCTGACCAATACACACTCAAATAGTTTGGGTCAGCTATGATTAACATCAGTCATTACCGATAAAACCTATTATCGATTTACACGAGATACTTCATGACCCTATGGCAAACAACGATTGATGCAATGAATCTACTTGTGAGTTTTGACCACGAATTGTGGAAAATCGTCGCGGTATCCTTCAGCGTATCTTTGTCCGCCATCTCATTGGTGATTGTTCCTGCAATCCTTATGGCTTTCTTATTGGCTTATACCGAGTTCCCCGGGAAATGGGCTCTGCTTTCAGTGATCAACACCCTGCAAGCTATCCCTACCGTAGTTATCGGTTTGTTGATGTACATGATGCTCTCTCGCTCTGGCCCGTTAGGTGATTGGCAATTGCTGTTCACCCAAAAGGCGATGATTCTAGGTCAGATGGTGATCTGTTTCCCTATCCTAGTTGCGATGATGCACGGTGCTCTGCAGGCTAGTGACCGCCGAGCGGTAGAAACAGCACGCACACTTGGCGTATCAACAACACGCGTGGCGTGTACCTTGATTTGGGAAACACGTTTTCCTCTGTTGGCTGCAACCATTGCTGCCTTCTCTCGTATCGTGACAGAGGTAGGTTGTTCAATGATGGTTGGTGGCAACATTATGGGAATGACAAGAAACATCCCAACAGCTATCGCCATGGAAAGCCACAAAGGCGCATTTGCTCAAGGTGTCGCCCTCGGTATGGTGTTATTAGCATTGGCATTAGCCCTTAACTTTTTCCTTTCCAGTGTGAGAGGAAAAGGCTATTTAAGAACTTAGGAACGCTGTCATGAGTATAAAAATAACAACGCAGCAAATTTCAATGCGCTACAAAGAGCGTGTTTTGTTCCACATTCCCGAATTGTCGATCGGCCCCAACGATGCCATTTATCTCAAAGGAGACAATGGTGTTGGTAAAACGACCCTACTTAAAATCTTGTCTGGATTAATTCAGCCGAGCTCTGGCCGTATTCAGTCTCCAACACAGAGCTGGCAGCAAAAATTATTCCCACGGCTCAAGTTCAAAGACATCATATACCTGCATCAAACCCCCTATCTTTTTGATGGCTCGGTGTACCAAAATGTCGCTTATGGCATTCGCTTTAACAAAGAGAGCCAAAAAGATAAGCGAGCTCAAATAATTAATGCATTGAGAATGGTAGGTTTAGAAACTCTAGCAGATGAGCACATTTCTGTGTTGTCTGGCGGTGAGCGTCAACGCGTAGCAATGGCTCGAGCTTGGATTCTTAAGCCTTCAATCTTGCTTATGGATGAACCAAGTGCTTCTTTAGACAAAGAATCTATTGAAAGATTGGTGATTATGGCCGAAGATCTTCTTCAGAGAGGCGCGAGTTTAGTCATCACCAGTCACCAAACTAACGCGTTAACCGATTTATGTAAGAAGCAGTGGTGGATCAAAGACAATACTTTGACCGAATCCCCGCTTCTGCAAGTTATTCAGAAAGATAAAGCACAAGAGAATATTTATGCTGCTTCCAACGCAAACTAGTTGGGTTATTTTGGCTGGCGGACAGGCCAGCCGTATGGGCGGAAAAGATAAAGGACTCGTTGAGCTCAACGGTTCTCCGCTCATTCAATACGTTATAAACAAGCTGGCACAGCAAGATGTCAGCATCACTATCAATGCCAATCGTAACTTAGACAGTTACCAAGCATTTGCTCCGGTTGTTTCCGATTCTTTCCCCGACTACCCAGGTCCGCTGGGTGGCATTCATGCTGGCCTTAAAAACGCGAGCACAGACTGGGTTGGTTTTGTCCCTTGCGACAGCCCACAAATCAGTGACGACCTTGTTGAGCGTTTTTGTTCTGCAGTTAAAGAAGACAGCGACATTCTTGTCGCGCATGATGGCGAATTTAAGCAACCTGTATTCACCCTATTCCACAAACGTGTTCTGCCAAAGTTAGAAGCGTTTTTGGAACGTGGTGATCGTAAAATCATCTTGCTATACAAAGAGTGTGTTACCGGATACGTTGATTTCAGCGATTCTCCTAACTGCTTTGTCAATCTCAACACGCCAGAAGAACTCACCCAATTCGGAACGCTTCAATAATGAAAGATTCTAAACAACGCCCTAACCTTCCTTTATTGGGCTTTGCTGCTTATAGCGGTACAGGCAAAACGACCGTACTTGAAGCCCTGCTTCCTCTGTTGACTGATGCGGGTTTAAAAGTTGGTGTGTTAAAACATGCTCACCACGATTTTGATGTCGATAAGCCGGGTAAAGACAGTTACCGCCTGCGTAAAGCGGGCGCAAACCAAATGTTGATTGCTTCTCGTAATCGTCACGTGATGATGACAGAAACACCAGAAGCCGAAGCAGATTTTGATTACCTGCTGACTCGTTTTGATACCAACACGCTTGATCTGATTTTGGTTGAAGGTTGTAAGAACATCGCTTTCCCTAAAATTGAACTGCACCGAGATGAAGTGGGCAAACCTTGGTTGTATCCGAACGATAACAACATTATTGCTATCGCGGCAGACAGCCAAGTTGAATCAGATCTGCCACAAATGGCGATCAGCGACTTAGAAGCGATTCGTGATTTCATCATCGATTACGCACAGTCCTTTGACCTTTCCTCAACAGCAGGCAAAGCCGTGTCATGCTCATCTTCAAAAGACACAGCGCCCGCAGTATGTTGTGATTCGTTCTCTCCTGCAGGTTTAACCGTTACTCAAGGTCAGCAAAAGATTGTTGATAGCATTGACGCGCTTGATCTCACAGAGAGTGTTGAATTACTGCAAGGCTACGGCCGCGTGCTGGCTGAAGATGTGATTTCACCAATCAACGTTCCTCAGAATACCAACTCTGCAATGGACGGTTATGCGATCCGTAGTGAAGATCTAGAATTGGACAGCTACAACATCGTTGCTGAAGTCATGGCGGGTCACAGCTACGAGCAAATTGTTCAACAAGGTGAAGCGGTTAAGATCATGACCGGCGCACCAATGCCAGAAGGCGTTGATGTTGTCGTGATGCGTGAACAAGCCGTCCAAGATGGCGATAAAGTTAGCTTCCCTGATGCTAAAATCTCGGTTGGACAAAATGTCCGTATGGCAGGTGAAGATTTAGAAATCGGCCAACCTGTATTTACACGCGGCACACGCATCGAAGCGCCAGAAATGGGCATGATGGCATCGTTAGGTTTTGGTACCTGCCCTGTTCTGCGTAAAGTGAAAGTGGGTGTGTTCTCTACGGGTGATGAAGTTCAAGCGCCGGGTAGCGAGCAAAAACCAAACTCTATCTATGACTCAAATCGTTTCACTATTATCGGCATGCTTCAAAAGCTTGGCTGTGACATCGTCGATTACGGCATCATTGAAGATGACGAACAAAAGATGATGGATGTGCTGCACTCTGCGTCGCTTGAAACCGATATGGTTCTGACTTCTGGTGGTGTGTCTGTTGGTGATGCGGATTACATCAAGCTTGCGTTGGATAAGCTGGGTGAAATCAACTTCTGGCGTATCAACATGCGTCCAGGTCGCCCACTGGCTTACGGTAAAATTGAAAACAAACCGTTCTTTGGTTTGCCGGGTAACCCTGTTGCTGTGATGGTGTCGTTTATTAACTTTGTTGAGCCTGCGATCCGCAAGCTTCAAGGTCAAACGAACTGGACGCCAGTGAAAGCAAATGCTGTAGCGACGGAACAACTGCGCTCACGCCAAGGCCGTACTGAGTTCAGCCGTGGTGTGTTCTCGATGAATGAATCCGGCGTGCTTGAAGTGAAAACAACGGGCAAGCAAGGTTCAGGTATTCTGCGCTCAATGAGCGAAGCGAACTGCTTAATCGAAATCTCTCCAGCAGTTGATACAGTGAAAGTTGGCGAGACAGTGACGATCATTCCTCTGCAAGGTCGTGTTTAACTCAAAGCAAACACTTAAATTGACTTAGAAGCTTTTTAATTGATCTGGAAGATCTTCGCCAAAACACAAACGAAGCCCCTATATAGATTTTTCAATGTTAAGGGGCTTTTTGTTCTTTTCGTTTCGTCAAAAACAACCTGTTCGTTTCCTAAAAGACAAATAGCTTAAATTACGCTAAACGTTTAGAACGATAATCTTAAGATTTCTTACCATTACCTTGAGCCACGTACGGTTTTTATGTAGAGTGCGCGCAAAGTAATAATTCTATTGGAGAGCACCATGGCTCGTACCATTCTGTACACTTACAAAGACGAAGACAAAGAGTTACTGTTTTCAAAACAAGAACACCGCACGATCCAAGAAGCTGTTGCTGCAGCTGAAGGCATCGACATCTCTGAGTATCTAAAAACTGAGCAACAGCTTGAGTTGATTTCTGATACTAAAGCGGTTCGCAACTACCAGGACAACTACTTCCGTAAACTTGGCTTTACTAAGCTTACGTTGAAGCAAAAAGACAACCTTGGTGTTGGTAAAAAGAAGAAGTAAGCCCTCTTGGCTCTTTTCTTGATATGCCGTTTCTAGCTTTTCGTTTGTAGTTAGAGCTAACAGCTAAAGAAACGAAAACACCGAACAATAAAAAATGCCGCAACCTCTTTCGAGATTGCGGCATTTTGATTTGTACTTTTTAACTATCTAACCTTAGCTAGCTTAACTTAAGTCACGATTACTTAATGTTAAGGAATGCAGCGCCACGAACGCCGCCTGAATCACCGTGCTTAGCTTTGATGATCTTTGGACATTTCGCTACAGACAGTAGGTATTTAGGGATACGCTTTGGCATCTCTTCGTAGATAAGTTCGAAGTTTGAAAGACCGCCGCCCAATGCAACTACGTGAGGGTCAAGACCGGTAAACAGGTTCGAGAAACAGATAGCCAATAGCTCCATGAAACGATCAACGTGCTCAGCCGCTTTTGCTTCACCTTCGTTGTACGCTTGAATGATCTCAATCGCTTTCTTTTTCTCACCGAAGTAGTGTTCATAAATCAGCTCAAAGCCACGACCTGATAGGTAGCTGTCTAGACAACCTTTCTTGCCACAACCACAACCTAGTAGCGGTGCGTTATCGCCAAGGTGGAACCAAGCATCAATAGGAAGACGCATGTGGCCTAGCTCACCTGCAACGTGGTTACGACCAGAGAACACTTTACCTTCGTAAACTAAACCGCCACCAAAACCAGTACCTAGAATTAGGCCTGCTACTGATGGTTCGTCTTTAAGTTCGTCATCCCACGCTTCTGAAAGCGCAAAACAGTTCGCATCATTTTCAATTTTTACACTACGACCAATAAGCGCTTCTAGATCTTTACGTAGTGGTTTCCCCGTTGAAGCTGGCACGTTAACAACCAGCATTGTGCCGTCGTCAGCATCTTCCATACCAGGAAGACCAAGACCAATTTTACCTTCGCAAGAAAATTCACTGTCGTACTTCTTCACCAAACCGGCAATCGTATCAAGTAGCAGTTGATAATCTTCAGTAGGCGTTGGTACGCGTTCTGTTGCTACTCGCTCAAGTTTTTCATTGAACGCACCAAATTCAATTTTTGTGCCGCCAACATCGAAGCCGTAATACATGAAATCTCTCCAATTTTTCCCTAAATTCGGGCAAATAAATTTTTCAAATTAAACATCTAGGAAGCATTATCCATAACACTCCCCCTACAAACCGTGATAGATAACAAACTTATCTCGTGTTCGAATCTGTTTGAACAACAAGTCAGCACAAAGCGGTTAAAGGTTAGAGTGACGTCTCATTTTTAGTGTGCTCTATGAAAGCGTTCAGGCTTGGTTTGGTTGGATCGGACTTATAACGCGTCTTACTTAGCATGTAGCTTTCGCGAAATGTCTCAAACCAAAGCTGTAAAGTCTGAGCGCCCTGCTCTTCACCAGCCTGTTTCAAAACCAAGCTCGCTACTTCTGCAGTCGAAAGATGTTGTTCGTTGTCTGACTTACGCATCATATATTGGGAAACCGATTCTGGTTCAATCGACAACACGGGTAAGTCTTGCAGGTACTCTGAACGACGGAAGATACGTCGCGCTTCACGCCAACTGCCATCAATAAAGATCAGCAGCAACGTCTTGTTCGAATCTCGCATCTCACCAAGGTCAGTAACCACGCGCGATTTGTCATCGGTATAATCTTCAGGAAAGACCACGACTGGCTGATATTTATCGTCTTTCAGCACATCAAGCATCTCTTGATTCGGTTCAGTGCGGTGCCAAAGGTAGGCATAGCTGTCTTTAACGGTATCAAGGATTAAACGGCCGGTATTACTTGGCTTAAGTATTTCATTGTCCGATAAGATCAACATGGTCGCGACGTTCGTATTTACGTCTGGTTGATGTTCACAGATACAGCTGTCTTGTTTGATTTTACAGAACTCACATCGAACAACTTTACACCCGCGCGCGTTAAACGGCTTGGTAGAAAGAGACAAACGGTGTTGATATAAACGGTGAAAAGCGTGGATTCTCATGGACAATAACGATAAATCTAGAAAAGTGGCACGATTGTACTTACAGTGTCCCTAGAATGATAGAAGGAATTCCCATGCAAGACCCATCACTGCTTCGCCTTGTTTGTTTTATTGTCGTTTTTGGATTGTGTGCGCTTTGGGAATACCGTTTTCCACGTAAAGCACTGACTCAAAGCAAATGGTTTCGCTGGGGAAACAACTTTGCGCTGGTTGCTTTGAACAGCTTTCTGTTAGCCACTCTAATTCCTATCGCAGCCTTCCAAGCGGCGGTTATCGCACAAGAAAACCAATGGGGTTTGTTCAATACCCTGTCACTTCCGAAAGAACTGACCATTCTGATTTGTGTATTGCTCTTGGATTGTGCCATTTACCTACAGCACTTGGTGTTTCACCGTGTTCCTTGGCTATGGAAGCTACATCGAGTTCACCATGCGGACCTCGATATTGATGTCACAACTGGAACGCGCTTTCACCCTATTGAGATGATTCTTTCAATGCTCATCAAGGTGAGTTTGGTGATCGCACTTGGTGTGCCTGTCATTGCTGTCGTGATCTTTGAAATTGTTCTTAATGCGAGCGCGATGTTTAACCATAGCAATGCACGTCTTCCGCTATGGTTCGATAAGCTATTAAGAAAAGTGATTGTGACACCAGACATGCACCGCGTTCATCACTCGGTTATCGTAAAAGAAACGCACTCAAACTTTGGCTTCTTTTTATCTGTGTGGGACATCTGGTTTAAGACCTACCGCGCACAACCCAAGCTTGGCCACGATAAGGTGCATATTGGTGTTCCCGAGATTCAAGATGGTAAAGAGCAGCGGTTGGATTTGATGCTGCGACAGCCATTTGCACGATTCCCGACGACGAAAGACTAGGTTCGAATTCAGTTAAGTCTCAAGCTTATATTGAGACCAACCTTAGCTTAATACCAAAGTTATCTTAATCCGAAAACAAAACGCCCTTAGATTCTTGTGAGAACTTAAGGGCGTTTCTGTATCGATAGTCATTATAAGCGTAGTTAGTGCTTAAACTCTTTCGCACACTAGCTTAACTTTCACGCTCGTCTATTTCAGCACGTATTTATGAAGCATAGCTTGTTGGTGCCCTGCTATCTCTCCGACTTGCTCAGAACTCTCGATCATAGATTCAAGTTGCAGCTTAGTATTCTCACCCTGCTCAGATACTCGAGTGATTGAATGGGTAACATCGACAGTTGCACGAGCTTGTTCTTCGGTAGCCACCATGATTTGCTCAACACGCCCTTTGATCTGGCTAACCGCAAATTCGATTTTTTCGAAGGCTTGTCTTACATCGCCACTGGTTTCCAGTGCATTGGCCATTTCACTTCTCGATTCCGTTACAGAAGCGCGTGAGCGATCGGCTGCCGCTACTAGCTCGTTCATCATGCTACGAATATTGGTGGTTTGCTGGGATGTACCGCTTGCCAATTTACGCACTTCATCTGCAACTACTGCAAAGCCTCGGCCTTGTTCACCTGCTCGCGCCGCTTCTATCGCAGCGTTCAGTGCCAATAAGTTGGTGTTTTCAGCGATTCCGCTGATCATATCGACCATTTCACGAATCTGTTTCACTCGACCATCCAAGTCAGCCATCGACTCTTCACTCATGCTAAGAGATTGCTCAAGCGCTTGTAATCGTTGTTGGTTAAGGCCAACCACTTGGCTGCCATTCACTGACTCATCTTCTGCTATTTGAGCATCGTCGTTCGATGCGTTAGAGATACGAGCAATCTCACCAATCGATGCTTCCAGCTCAGTAATGGTGGTGATCATATTCTGAAGTGATTCGTTCTGCTCGTTTAAGCTCGAATTGGTTTGCTCTGCAGCGTCATGGCTTACTTCAGCCGTTTGATAAAGCGTCTCACAGTTGCGCGTTACCAAACGAACCGAGTCCGCGGTTGAATCAACGACTGTATTGAGTTTTGAAGTAATAACTTGCAGCTCTAGCGGCCCAAGCAATTCACTCTGTTTGGAGAAGTCATGATCTGCCAGTGAACTCAATTGTTGAGTAATGTTTTTAAGCCCTTTATTCATCCAACGGCGTAACACGAACCATGAAATCACAATGATTACGGCAATCACTAGCCCGCTGATAAACAACACACGATCAATATTGGTGATGGTTTGATTTACAACCAGCTCACTTTCATCAATCAGATGGGAAGCGGCAGAAGACAACTGATTCAATGTGCTGATGACGGTATTCGCTAGGGTGATGACTTGCGTTAAGTTCTGCTCTTGCTGCTGAACCAGTTCGAGTTTCAATAGGATCTGTTTGATTACGCCTTCTTCGGTAAAGCCTGCTTTCACCATCTCGTAAGGCGCCGTCAAGCTCGCGAACTCAGCGATGTCCGGGTGCCAATCGGCAAAATCGCTGTAAGCCAAGTTAAGACCTGCGATTCGGTTTCTCAACTGACGGTATTCGTCTTGTGCTTTATCAATGTCAGGTTGCATCATCAACATCAAAAAGGTGTTCGCCATAGCAGACGCACTGGATGTAAATCGGTTCGCTGCATCGCTCGCTTCTGGGTTGTCTTCAACCAAGAATGAGCTGATTCTATTCATTTCTGGTCCGATAGACCCAACGCCATAACGGAACTCGCCCATTTTACTGTCGATCAGATTTTGCTTACTTTGAATTTCGATCTGCGCCAGCAGTACCGTGTTGGTCATGGTTTGCAGTTGCGCCATGTCATCGACAAGGTTTTGTTGTTGCTCTAAAGAGATTGCATCAGGAAAAGATTGGGAGATAAAAAGGAGTTCCTCTAGCGTGGTATTGCTCTCTGTCGCGAGTTGGTCAATTGAGCCCCTTGTGGCATTCAGTGTATCTAAGTCGGTTGATTGGGTGCTGTAAGTGAGAAGTTTTACTTGTTCTAATACGCTTTGCGTTAATTCGGCGTTATGTAGAGCAAGGGGTAATGCTTGTTCCGAGAGTGCATCAAAATGTCCCCCGACACGTTCAACGCCCCGAATGCTAACCATTGATAAAAAACTGACGAGTAAAAGAATGGAAATAAATACAGCAGTGACGGTTTGAATGAGCGAGAATGTATAACGTGAGGGTTTTATTGATAAATTTGTGTCGGGCATGTGAAATCCAGTTTGACTACGAAAAGAGATATCCTTAAGTTAGGTCGTATACTAGAAGTCCTTGATGACGTTTTTATTTCAGTTTTTTGTCAGAAGAGTTACATATGAAAATCAGAAAAATGGCTGTAGTTACAATAACTTTAGCAACATTGGCTGCTTGTAGCTCGTCACCATCGCCTTCTCAGCTTAGTCAAACCGCACAGAGACCCCTATCAAAGTCAGAACAATCGACTACAAACGCCTATATGAGCGTGTATGAACAGTGGAAAGGTGTGCCATACCATTTCGGTGGGACATCATTTCGAGGTATAGATTGCTCTGCTTTTGTTCAAATTGCCGTGCAAAATGCGACTCAACAAGCCCTACCAAGAACCACAAAAGACCAGAGTAAAAAGGGAAAAGAAATTGCGTATGGGGAAGCAACAAGCGGTGACTTGGTGTTTTTCAAGACTTCGATGACGGTGCGACACGTAGGCGTTTACTTAGGAAACAATCAATTTCTACATGCTTCGACATCGAAAGGTGTCATTATTTCTAGGTTAGATAACCCATACTGGGCATCCAAGTTTTGGCACTTTAGGCGTTTATAGCGGTTCGAAAGATAAACCGCTGAGCGAGGTAACTCTAGAAAGATACGACTTAAACGCCCGTTGTTATTATGCTGACCAATTACGACAATAAATGGACAAACAAACCGTTAGTCGTATTTAGCAACAGCAGTATCAAACAGGTTCTTCACTAACGCGATGTACTCATCAAGGAATACAATTTGTTCGTTAGTTGCTTTCTTAGCCCACACACCCGCTAATACTTCACCAAGATCCGCTACTACGGCATCGGCTTCTTTCAAAAGCTGAAAACGAACGCTCGAATGCAACTCTGGGTTTTGCTCGAAAATAGCCATGATGTTCGTTGAAATCATGTCGGTAACAATGTCTTCGACACTTTCGTTTCCAGTATCACCATTACTATTGGTAAACACATCAAGGTTGAATGATAGGTGCTCGATTAAAGCCAAATAGCCATCGGTTTCTACAACCACAATAATTCTCCGTTTTAAGCTCTAGAGCAGATTAATACGTACTTGCCTAATACTATGTAAATGAAGCTATTTGTCATCACTTTATTGCCCAAAACCGCATTAAAATGATCCTAGTTAGTATTTCAGCCTAAATTTAAATCGATATAGGGTTAAGTGGTATACCTGCCTACTTGAGCCATAAGTAAATTCACGCCTAGCAAAGTGTAAGACAAACTTTGAAGCAAAGTATTGCGCCAGTTAACAATAGCCCTTTCAACTAACTCTAAAAGCTCATTTAATTTAGTCGCTAGACAATAACAAGCTCAAATCACTTTTCCAGTTTGTGGCGTTCAAAACCGTTTCGATTGTGAGACCAGTTCCAAACTATTTCATCACGTCAGGTTTTCAATTTATGTTTGTATTTCAAAGAGCTTGAATCAGTTCGAGTTCACAATTCGGCCAATTGATTCTGCGTAAGATGAAGAAGAGCTAAGAACATTGACGAGTGCGTCTATAAATTGCTCAGATTTATCCTAAACTATTGCTATTAAACAAACAGTATTTCTAACCTTCAATTTTTTTAACTTTCAGTCTTTGAGGATTTCCTATGTGGCAGGCCATTTCTCAACAACTTTCAGATACTCTTCTATTTAACTTTCAGATTACTGAACGTACCAAGGTTTCTGGTGGCGACATTAACGATTGCTATATGATCAGCGATGGTAATGAACGTTACTTTGTGAAAGTGAATCAGCGAGAATTTTTACCAAAGTTTGAAATTGAAGCTGAGAACTTACGCTTGTTAAGAGAAACCTCCACCGTTTACGTTCCTGAGTTGGTGCTTATTGGCAAAACCAAAGAGTGCTCGTTCATTATTCTCAATTATTTACCTACTAAGCCGCTTGAGACGGGCAACAATAGCTTCGATTTCGGCGTTCAGCTTGCACAGCTTCATCAATGGGGCGAGCAAAAAGAGTTTGGTTGCGACCAAGACAACTATATCGGCAGCACACTTCAACCCAACCCTTGGCATAAGAAATGGGGTCGCTTTTTCTCCGAGCAACGCATTGGTTTCCAACTGCAACTGCTCAAAGAGAAAGGTATCGAGTTTGGTGATATTGATGACATCGTTGATGTGGTGAATATGCGTCTTGCTGGGCACAACCCTCGCCCTTCTTTGCTTCATGGGGATCTTTGGAATGGCAATGTAGCAAATTCAGCCTTTGGGCCAATCTGTTACGACCCGGCTTGTTACTGGGGTGATCATGAATGCGATTTGGCATTAACGGAATTGTTTGAAGGATTTCCAAAAGAGTTTTATGAAGGTTATCAGAGCGTCAATCCACTCGACGTTGGCTATACTGATCGGAAAGACATTTACAACTTGTACCATCTTCTTAACCACTGCAATCAATTTGGCGGCGAATATTTAGCACAAACTGAAGCATGCATTCAGAAGATACAGGCCGTTTAATACCAATTACAGCGAGCTAAGTCGTTCTATAAAGCTACTACGATCTATACAAGCTACTGCGATTGGAACAAGTTACAGTGAGGAGAATTCGCGATGCATAAATACACAGAGAAACATGTCTCCTGCCCCCACTGTGGGCATGCCATCAGCATAACGCTTGATGCTTCTAATGGGAGCCAAGATTTTTATGACGATTGCCCAGCATGTTGCAATGCCATTCACCTAGACATGCAGGTAGATGAAGTAAGAGACAGGATTAATCTCTCGATTGATGCAGACGACGAACAAGTCTTCTAACACCTACTCTCTTGTCGAGTTGGATCTACACCTCTATTTAGAGCTACCCTCGATTTTGAGGCTAGCCTAGAAAAACGCAAATACACAAAATAGAAAAAGAGCACTTAATGTGCTCTTTTTAATGTCTTCGACTTTTACTTAGTCATCGCTTTTTAGGCAAATGCTATTGATAAACCGCTACTACTATTTTTGGTTTGCTAGTACGCGTTCAACAGTATCAACAATCGCTTGTGTTTGAGGATCAAACTCAATGTTTACTTGGTCGCCTACTTCACGGCCGCCAAACAGAGTACGATTCAGTGTTTCTGGGATTAGGTGAACAGAGAAACGGTTCTCTTCCACTTCACCAATCGTCAATGAACAACCATCAACGCCGATGTAACCCTTACTCAACACATACTTCATTGATTCTTGAGGCAGCTCAAACCAAAGCGTGCGGTTGTTTTCTGTCTTAATCACATCAACGAGGTTAGCCATCAGAGTAATGTGGCCAGACATGCTATGCCCGCCAATTTCGTCACCAAACTTTGCTGCACGCTCAACATTCACTTTGTCACCAACATTCAGCTGGCCTAAGTTCGTTAATCGCAATGTCGCTTGCATTAAATCAAAAGCAACCTGGTTGCCAGAAATTTCCGTTACCGTTAAGCAACAACCGTTATGAGCTACTGAAGCACCAATTGCTAATCCCTCAACCATTTCGTCACTTAACTCAATGGTATGAGTTTGAAACAACTCTTTTTTGTTTATAGCAACCAGTGTTGCCATGCCTTGAACGATACCTGTAAACATAAGATTCCTATTTAGCATTCTAATAACAGTTTTTCATAGCAGTTATTGTGACATTTCTTTATGATTCGTCCAGTGGAAGCTTAAGATCATTGTCTCTGATTCCTTCAGAATGTCCTTTCCTACACTATTATTCTAATTTTCCCTCTTATTTGGAGTTGTTTGTGCATCGTTACAAAGAAGAATCCTCGAATCTAATCAAACTTGCGACCCCAGTATTGATCGCATCTGTTGCACAAACTGGAATGGGTTTTGTTGATACCGTAATGGCCGGTGGCGTAAGTGCCATCGATATGGCAGCGGTTTCGATTGCAGCAAGTATCTGGCTACCATCAATCTTATTTGGTGTCGGCCTATTGATGGCGTTGGTTCCTGTCGTTGCACAACTGAATGGTTCTGGTCGACAAGTCAAAATCCCATTTGAGATTCAACAAGGTGCGTTTTTAGCACTCGTCATTTCCCTTCCAATCATTGGCGTACTGTTCCAGACACAATTGATATTGGAGTGGATGGACATTGAACAACTCATGGCGGAAAAGACCATCGGCTATATGAATGCGGTGATGTTTGCTGTACCTGCATTTTTGTTGTTCCAAACATTGCGAAGCTTTACGGATGGTATGTCTTTAACTAAGCCTGCGATGGTGATTGGTTTTATTGGCTTGCTATTAAACATCCCGCTGAACTGGATGTTCGTATACGGAAAACTTGGTGCTCCTGCTCTGGGTGGTGTTGGCTGTGGCGTGGCAACGGCTATCGTGTATTGGGTGATGTTTGCTCTGCTGTTTGCTTACGTTTTAACATCAAAGCGTTTGGCGAAAATCAACATCTTCGGTACGTTCCACAAGCCTCAACTTAAAGCTCAAATTCGTCTGTTTAGACTTGGTTTCCCAGTGGCGGCCGCTATCTTCTTCGAGGTAACTCTGTTTGCGGTGGTTTCTCTGTTAGTTGCACCATTAGGTTCATTGATTGTTGCCGCGCACCAAGTCGCGATCAACTTCTCTTCGCTAGTCTTCATGATTCCAATGAGTATCGGTGCAGCCGTGAGTATTCGTGTTGGGCATAAGTTGGGCGAAAACAACACCGAAGGCGCTAAGATCGCGACACACGTGGGTATCATTGTTGGTTTAGTTACAGCCTTAATGACAGCGGCGTTAACGGTGCTGTTTAGAGAGCAGGTTGCATTACTTTACACAGAGAACACTGCGGTAATTACCGTTGCAATGCAGTTGCTGTTGTTCGCGGCGGTTTATCAATGTACTGACGCAATCCAAGTTATCGCTGCAGGTGCTCTACGTGGCTACAAAGACATGCGTTCAATCTTCAACATTACCTTCGTTGCTTACTGGTTGCTTGGCCTTCCTATCGGCTACATTTTGGGTATGAAAGATTGGATTGTTGAACCTATGGGTGCGCACGGCTTCTGGATTGGTTTCATCGTCGGTCTAACGTCAGCAGCGATTATGCTGGGTATGCGTCTACACTGGATGCACAAGCAGGACGACGACGTACAGCTAGAGTTTAGTTCGCGCTAGATTCGCATTCACTAAGTCGGTCTATTTGATTTCGAATACAAAAAAGAGCGCTGATTTTCAGGGCTCTTTTCGTTTAATGGTCAGGTAGATCGTATCTTCCTTAATATCCAATCTTCTCTCGAACAAAGCGCGCAAACTTGGGTTTTCCGTTTTGAGTAAAACCATTGTAGCGAAAGGTAATACGGCTGCCGATCTCTGGCGGTGCGAGTCTCATTTGGTCACTGAACCCGCTGCCGATATAAAATTCCACACCCTCTTCTGTGTGAACCAAAATTGAACCCATCATCCCTTTATACTTCCCTGTACCACCCTTGTAGCCAATAACCGTGGCTTCGGCATCATGATGCCTTTTAAGTTTTAACAAATCATTACTTCGGCCTGCTTGATAACGACTGGTGATCTTTCTAAGCATCAAACCTTCACCATTACGCTCATCGACATTATCAAGTTGATGAAACAAAGCCTCTTCACTGTGAATTGGTACATGTTCTATGTAGCTGACATGAGATTCTCCAATCACGCTTACCCAATGCAAAATGTTGTAATAGCGCTTTTGATAATCTCCTGCGGCGCCGGGCATATCAAACAGCATGAAATCGATTTGCCGCCATGCTGTGTCACTCGGCGTATGGTCGAGAACGGTAGATTGAACGAGATGGAACTTGCCCCTTCCTGCCCACAACTCTCCTTCGAGATGGACCTTAGGCAAGTTTTCAGTAAACCACTTGGGTGAGTAAATGCGATTGCCATTGCGTGTATAAAGGTGTTGTCCATCCCATAGAGCGCGAATCCCATCAAGTTTTTCACTCTTCCAGTATTCAGAAACATCTATGCCTTGCTGGTAGGAGTTTGCAAGCACCAAATGGTCAGGAGGTAAATAGGATGAATGAGATGAAAGCGAACACGCCCATAGAGTGGCTAAAGCCAGTTTGGTTAATCTCATCATCTGCTCCGTATTAATATCTGTAGTGGTCAACAAATGTCTTTAATCCTAAGCGCTCTAACACGCAGTTAGACAATCTTTGGCAGAAGATGCGATCCACTCATCAACCTTATCTAACCTTTGCATTTATTCATTAAATTAATGACTTATAACTCTCATATGTTCCGCCGTTTTTAGTTCTCATATTGAGAAACGTCTTTTCTCAATATGAGATGGGAATTCGCACTAAATATAACTCATTGAAAAATAACAACATAAAAGTTGGCACATTCAGTGCAATTGTCCATACATACTTAAAAGGAGATATCGCTATGGAACTACGTAAGATTGATTTGAATACAACGACACTGACGCTTTCTATCTTCGGTGATTTGGATGCAGCAGGCAGTCGTGATGCACAAACAGACATCGACGATGTGATTTCTAACGATGGTCACCCTGAGATCGAAGTTGATTTTAGCCAAGTTGAGTTTTTAGATTCATCTGGTGTTGGCGCGATTGTTTATATGTTCAAACGTCTGACTGAGCGCGAACGCAACATGCGACTTGAAAATGTGACTGGTCAGCCTCTTGAAATTATGAACCTACTACGTATTGGCCACGCTATCCCAGTAAATTCAAAAAATCCTACAAATTCATGAAGATCCACTAAGCTAGAAGTAACAAAAAATAATAATAAAAATTAGAAACATAGGACGTTGGCATGAAAATATTGAAAAACTACATAGCCCTTTCTCTGTATGCTCTCGTTCTGGGTGGCTGTACTAGCTATCCTGAACAAGGCACAGGGGGTTTGGCGGAAAGTTATGATTCTATCAACTATCAAAACTCAGACTTCTCTCCTGTCATGCCAGACGAGCCACTTGGCCCAGAACATGGATTACGCTTTGATTGGCAGCTTGCTAAACTGCACCTTGATGCCTTGATCCAAGAAGGCGCTCGTTGGTGCTTCCCCGCTGCTGTTGTCCAAGCGATCGAAAAGCAAAATCGTATTGCTCGTGAACTTCAAGGCGGTCTACTACTGGATGCAGCCAACGACTTAGTGATTCAAAGAAAACGCCTAAATGAACTTGAAGTCCAACTGGATTACGTAACCTCTCAAGCCCGCTGTGAGCCACCAAAAAATGAAACCCAATTTAGAATGCAACTGTCAGTTATAGAACAGTTGTATGACCTGCTTAATGTTGATAACCAATTCGCGGAAGATTCGATTGAAGTAAACCCGAAGTACATGGGAAGACTTGCGGAAGCAACCAGCCTACTGAAAGAACACAAATCTCTAGACCTTGTTGTTACCGGCCATGCTGATGCGACAGGTACCGAAGAATACAACGATAAGTTAGCACTTGGACGAGCGAAACAAGTCGAACGCTACCTGACTATTTTTGGATTAGGCGCTCAACGAATCAAAGCCGTCTCTGTTGGCGAAACCGTCCCTCTTTTTGAAGGCGAATCTGACGGCACACGTTTAACGAACCGCCGAGTGAGTATCGAAATTATCTCGCCTAAGAATGCCGAGAAAATGGGAGGTGGACTATGAAATCCTTGATCGCTTTTATCATCACCCTATCGTTATGCTTTGCGAATGTCGTCAATGCTAACGACGAGTTTTCAGACGCAGTTCAAGTCGGTGACCTTATCCAAGTTAACGTACCCGGTGAAAGTACCTTAAACACGGGGTTCCAAGTGGATAAGCGTGGCCGTATTACCCTTCCTGAAGTAGGCGCTGTGTTTGTTGCAGGTTACGACAGTGAGCAGCTTAACAAAGTCGTTTTAGAGTCGCTGGCAACCGCTTATAAAGATCTTTCGAACGCTTCAGTGTATGTAAAAGAGCAGCAAATCATCATCTACGTGCAAGGTTATGTAGAACAGCCTGGCGAATACACGCTCGCATTAGGTTCCAGCATTCAAATGGCACTTTACGCTGCGGGTGGTTTACGCCCTGGCGCGCAACTGGATAAGCTGATTCTTAAGCGAGGCGCGGATAAGAAAGAGTTTAACTACAAACGGTTCCTTGATTCAGGAGACGAGTCAACATTACCCACTCTGCAATCACTGGATTCATTGTTCGTTCCTGCTTCCCCATTAGTCGGTAACATCGAACAAGAGTTTGACGCAGCAAAGCTTGCTAACTCAGGTGACAGTGCTGACTCTCGAAATTCAATTAAAGTGTTTGGTGAGGTGAACGCACCGGGTTCGTTCACTTACAAAGAGAACACCGACCTTGTCGACGTACTTATGCGTTCGGGCGGCGTAACTCGCTATGCCAGTGTTGAGCAAATCCGAGTAATCTCAAACAACACCCCCACGCTATTCAACCTAAAACGTTACTTAGATTCTGGTGACGAAAGTCTGCTTCCAATTTTACGTCCGGGTGCGACCATTTTCGTTCCCAAGCAAGAAGAAGAGATCAAATCTGGCGCAAACATGGTTTACGTGATGGGTGAAGTCGCAGCCCCTGGTGCTTTTGAAGGCAAAAGAGACGCGACCTTTATGGATATCTTGGCTAATGCGGGTGGCCCAACTCGATTTGCAGAGTCACGACAGATCCGAGTCATAAAAGCAGATGGCAGAGTGCTTAAATTCGATTTAGCGGCTTACACCGAAGGCTTACCAAACTCTAACCCTCCAAGCATCAAAGCTGGTGACGCGATTTTCGTTCCTGAGAAAACCGACATGAACGAGAAGTCTTGGTTGAAAATCACGCCAGACCGAGCGGTTAACGTGATTGGTGAGGTGAATCGACCTGGTCGTATCGAATGGTCAGATGAAATGAACTTCATGGGACTATTGGCTCACGTTGGCGGCCCTACGCTACGCGCTGACACATCGAAAATTGAAGTCGTGACTGGTAGAAAGTTGGTTGTATTTAACCTTGATGATTTCATTCGAAATGGCGCGCCACGTGACCAAATGCCTCAGATTCGCGCGGGTTCTATCGTGCGTGTTCACGACCTGCCACAAGATCCTTCCGACAATAAATCACAATGGGTTCGTCAAAGCTCTGATGCTTCGATCTACATCTTTGGACAAGTGAATGCGCCCGGTCGTTACCGCTTCACAAAAGACATGCACTTCCTTGATATCTTGTCTGCGGCTGACGGTCCAACAAAGGATGCTGACATTCACAACGTTCGAGTAACGCATCGTGACAAAACCTATTCGCAAGTAAGCAAACTTAACTTATCACTGTACTTCGAAACCGGTGACGAATCGTTACTGCCAAACGTAACCACTGGCGACACGATTTACATCCCAGAGAAAGGCAAAAACTGGCTAGATACACCGAAAGAAGAAACCGTTCGTGTGCTTGGTGCGATTAATAACCCAGGGCGTTATGTATTCAACGACAACATGACCATTCTAGATATTCTGGCAGAAGCGGCAGGCCCTACCGACAATGCTTACGTCGAGAAAATTACCATTGTGAATATGTCTTGCTGCCAAGGTCAGGCTCGTACCTTCGACCTTGTTGAATTCAGCAAAACGGCGAACATTTACAACTTGCCGGTGCTACGCGCTGGTGACACGATTTACATTCCAGACCGTCGCGAAAGCTTTATTGAAAAAGCACGTGTCGGACTTGATGACATACTGCGTATCACCACCACCATCGTATTAATAGGAGCTTTATAATGACTATTTCAGCGACCCATGCCGAAGTCGAGCAACTGTATTTAGCTTCTGAACTTAACGGCCAAAAATCAATATGCGTGACCGCCTGCCATTCAGGTGACGGCGTAACATCTATTGCAACCGCATTAGCCGAGCGTTTTCTTCTTGCGGGTCATTCAACGCTTTATGTTGATCTCAACTTATTCAACCCTGCTTTCAAAGATTTGAATATGCTAGAAGATAATCAGCAAGGTCAATTGATTGAACATGTTGAATCTCAGCGTACGTTTATCGGTGTCCCTGCTCCACAAGTTGCTTCAACGCAATTGGCTTATAAAGATCCGACAACGTTACAAAAAGTGGTCAACAAATGGTTAGAGAAATACGACAGAGTCATCATTGATACCTCACCGCTTCTCAACATAAACAAAGGCAACATTCCGGCGCAGTCTGTGGCGAGTGCTTGTGACAGCACACTAATGGTTGTCGCGTATGGTGAAACGTCGAGTCACCACCTAGAACAAGCGAAAAAGCTGCTTGATGCCCAAAGCATCAACCTAATGGGCTGCGTGATGAACATGAAACAAAAGCCTAGCTTTGCACAAGAGTTGGTCAGACAAATCAATCGAATGAAATTCATCCCCGTTAAGCTTCGCGATAGCTTGGCAAACAAGCTGTATCAAAATGAATTTTTGAACCTACCAATGTAACTTTCTTTTGCTACTTTCTGGCTGTCATTAAACCATGACAGCCGCCAATCGTATTAGAATTCAAGCCCCCGACAGCTCTGGATAAATCAAAACCAAATTGGGTGTTTTTGGCGAAATTATTATTAAAAATAAGATTTTAAAAACCATTCAACGCATTTCACACACGTCAATTATGGTCTTACCACCTTTAAATCCCTTCAAAAATCAACAGCCCCACGCCTAACTTTAGCGGTAATGTGACACAGACTGTTAAAGTGCCATGTAAATCGCATCAAAGATGGAATTCGTACGATTATTCCCTAAGATTATAAATAGAGGTGGTTTTTGACGAATTTGTAATAGTTTGACAAAGTTATCCGATGGCTGTTGAAACACAGTGGATGAATTGGCAAATCACACTTCACTGACTTTGCACGTTTATCTATTCAAACTTCACCCATCCCTCCTTCTGCTCAAATGGTTCAAATACACGGAAAGGATCACCATCGAGCAATTTAGATAATCAATTTACCTTGGTTACCTTAGTTGTATTATTAAAGAGAAAGGAAACTCAATATGAAATACAAGTTAAGCTCCGTATTTTTGTTAGTAGCAGCAGCCAGCGGTAATGCTAACGCTGGAGAATGTGGCAGCGTAACAATCGCAGATATGAACTGGAACTCTGCAACACTGATCGCCAATATCGACCAATTCATCCTTGAACATGGTTATGGATGTGATGCTGAACTTATCCCTGGCGACACTATGCCAACAGGCACGTCTATGATCGAAAAAGGACAGCCTGATGTTGCACCTGAACTTTGGAGCAACAGCTTAAAAGACGCATTAGATAAAGGTGTTGAAGAAAAACGTCTTCGCTACGCAGGTAAAGCACTTGTGAACGGCGGTGAAGAAGGCTTTTGGGTTCCGGCTTACCTAGTAAAACAGTACCCTGAAATGGCAACCATCGAAGGCGTACGCAAAAATGCAAGCTTATTCAAACACCCTGAAGACCCAGATACATCTGCATTCTACAGCTGCCCTGCAGGCTGGAACTGTCAGATCAGCGCCGGAAACTTGTTTAATGCTCTTGAGCTAGAAAACAGTGGTTTCACGATTGTTGATCCAGGATCGAGTGCCGGCTTATCTGGCTCTATCGCAAAAGCTTATGAACGTGAAGAAGCTTGGTTTGGTTACTACTGGGCACCGACCGCTGTGCTAGGTAAATACGACATGGTTAAAGTCGACTTTGGCAGTGGCGTTAATGAGGAAGAGTTCCTTAACTGTACCACCAAAGAAGATTGTGAATCGCCAAAAGCGACCATGTACCCGCCTTCACCTGTTCACACGATTACCACTGAAAGTTTTGCGTCACGTGCTCCTGAAGCATACGACTACTTTACTAAACGTGGTTTCACAAACGACAAAATGAACTCGCTACTTGCTTGGATGGAAGACAACCAAGCTGATGGCGAAGAAGCGAGTCTGCATTTCTTAAGTGAATTCCCAGAAGTATGGCACCCATGGGTTTCTGAAGAAGTGGCTAAGAAAGTTGAAGCAGAGCTGTAAGAGCTTGGTTTAATAACAAGTAATTACGCTTCAACAATAAAACAGAAATAACGTCGCTATACTTGATGTTATTCATGATTCGGAGCCCTTTTCATTAGCGATTTTCTTATCGCATGGACAAGTGGCTCCGAACTATAAGGATATAAAATGGCTGACAGCAATTGGTTATCAAGCTTTCCAGAGATGGAACGCGGTGATTTACGAACCATAAAAAAGACGCTAGATGGCGCATACCGTGAATTTTCCCGTGAATACGGCGAAATGATTGAATCTCTCTTTGACCCTCTTCTTTCATTCCTTGTTTGGTTTGAAAAACTTCTTATCTCAACACCTTGGATTATTGTCCTTGCCGTGTGTACCAGCCTTGTCTACGCAGCAAGCCGCTCTTGGAAATTGGCTTTAGGCTGTGTCGTTTCACTGCTTCTCATTGGTTACTTTGGAATGTGGGAAGACACCATGCGGACGCTCAGTATCATTACTGTGTGTACCTTGGTTTCAATATTCTTAGGCATTCCGATTGGCATTGCGATGGCTCGTTCAAATCGGGCTCAATCTATCGTTACGCCGATGCTCGATATCATGCAAACCATGCCTGCATTCGTTTACCTGATTCCTGTTGTGATGCTACTCGGCATCGGTAAGATTCCAGGGCTAATCGCCGTTGTTATCTACGCGATTCCACCTGTGATTCGTTTAACTAACCTAGGCATACGCCTAGTCGACAAAGAAGTCCTTGAAGCCGCTACCGCTTTTGGTGCGAGCAAAAAGCAACGCTTGTGGGGTGTTCAACTTCCTCTAGCAATGCCAACGATCATGGCGGGTATCAACCAAACCATCATGATGGCACTTTCTATGGTTGTTATCGCATCTATGATTGGTGTTAAAGGTCTAGGACAACCGGTTCTTAAATCGATCACCAACCAATACTTCACATTAGGCTTGATGAATGGTTTCGCCATCGTTGCCCTCGCAATCCTTTTTGACCGCGCTTCACAAGCGTACGCAAGAAGAACTAATGCGCATTTAGGAGGACTCAAGCATGACTAAACCATTGATTGAAATTAGTGGTCTGTACAAGGTGTTTGGACCGAAACCAATGTCTGTTATGAACCGAGTTCAAAACGGCGAACACAAAGATCAGATTCTTGCGGACACGGGTCATACCGTTGGTTTAAAAGAGATTAACCTTGAGATTAACCGTGGCGAAATCTTCGTAATCATGGGGCTTTCTGGCTCGGGTAAATCGACGCTGATTCGCCACTTCAACCGTTTGATTGACCCTACTCAAGGTAAAATCATGGTTGAAGGCATTGATGTGATGAGCCTCAACACCAAACAGCTAGAAGAGTTCCGTCGTCATAAAATGTCGATGGTATTCCAACGCTTTGGCTTAATGCCTCATCGTACTGTGGTTGAAAACGTTGCGTACGGGTTGGAAGTACAAGGCATCAAAAAAGAAGACCGTTTAGCGAAAGCCAACGAATGGTTAGAAACGGTGGGCTTGAAAGGTTACGGCAAGCAATACCCTGCTCAACTTTCAGGTGGTCAGCAACAACGTGTTGGCCTTTCTCGCGCTCTATGTACTAACGCTGAAATCTTGTTAATGGATGAAGCCTTTTCGGCACTCGACCCTTTGATCCGAAGCGAAATGCAAGATCAACTGATCGAACTTCAAGAGAAGCTTCATAAGACGATTGTTTTCATCACTCATGATCTGGACGAAGCACTCCGCCTAGGCGATAGAATCGCAATTTTGAAAGACGGCGAGTTAGTACAACAAGGCACACCACATGAGATTCTGCTAAATCCAGCCGATGATTACGTGGAAGCGTTCGTGAAAGACGTAAACCGTGCTCGCGCATTGACCGTTGAAACCGTTATGCAGCCTCCTCTCTATCGAATCACATCAGAAACGATTGAAGGTGCTCTGGCACAAATGAAGATGCTTAAAAACGATTACGCTTATCACGTAACGGATGACGGCTATCAAGGCTTAGTCACACAGGAGAGCCTACAAGACGCCGTTGAAGATTCATCGGTACATGACTTTAGTGACGAGATCTACGAAGAAGTCCCTGCCATCTTACCTGATGCGGTGATTGAAGAAGTGCTACCAGACACAATGTCTTGTGACTACTCTCTTCCGGTTGTTGATGAAGACGGTAATCTAAAAGGTGAACTAGAGAGAAGCGCTGTTGCTGATATCTTCTCAGAAAGTAGCGAGGAAGAAGTAGAAGCCGACCCAAAGCCAAAGATTGCTAAAGCTTCGTAGTTCTACTTTTCGTGATTTAAAGCACGGCTGTTTAAATTATCGCTATTTGGGTTATAGGTATTTGAGTTATTGCTATTTAGATTAGCCTAAACTACATAAACCGCTCTAAGACCACTGTTGTTAATTCACTGCAGTGGTCTTTTTTATTTGTATCGGGCTCGTTTTCTTCTGAGATCTACCCGCATCTTAGGCTTTATAGGCACCTAAGTTTATATTTCATAAGAGAAAACAAAATAAAATCAGTCCGTTAGATTTGTCACAAACCCAATAGCAAGATGAACGAGATGCCAAATAAATGCGCTATTTGTACGGCAACCAGTTGAAATTATTCTAGAAAATGACTAGAACTTATTAGTACTCACAGATATTACGCTCAACAAAGGACTTAGTTTGATGAATTCTACTTTAGCGTCAGACGCAGCTACCGTTCAAAACTCACAACAAGTGAGCGAGCTTGTCGATGAAAGCGTTCTGGAGCAAATGATTCGCGATACAAGTGCGGACATTATCCCTATCTTGATCGACCATTATGTCGAAGAATCACAAACACGCTTGGTAGCCATAAAAGAGGCTGTCACTCAGAAAGACGCTCAAACACTTGAGTTCGAGGTCCACACTCTCGGCAGCACAGCGCTTTCATTAGGTAATCGTCCTTTGGGTGAATTAGCTCGCGCTTTAGAAAAACAATGCTTAGAACAGAGTCATGATGCTGCATTTCGAGAAGTTGATGAATTACTAGAGCTCGCAGAGCGTTCAATAAAAGCCTTGCTTGAAAGGAAAGAGGCAGGCTTCAGCTAGCTTTGCATACTCATTATCGGTAGCAGATTAAAAACTCAAAGCAGTCGTTATTAATATAGTCGCCATAAGATGTGCTCCATCATGAACAGCAATGCGAGAAGTTATACCGGCCGCATCTTAAAAGATTGCATGCGGTAGATAACAAATACACAAGACTCGTATTGATGGTTGCATATCACTATGTTATTGATTGGTTAGGATAAAGTTTCAAAAGGAATACACAATGCGCCCTAAGGTATTGTTAGTTGAAGACTCCACCTCACTCGCCGTACTCTACAAGCAGTACGTAAAAGACGAGCCCTATGATATTTTCCACGTCGAAACCGGCGCGGAAGCTAAGACCTTCATTGAAAGGCACTCTCCACAGCTTGTGATTCTCGACCTTAAACTGCCTGATATGCCAGGCGAAGAAGTCTTAGATTGGATTACTGCTAACGAAATACCGACCGCAGTCATCATCGCGACAGCGCATGGCTCAGTAAACATCGCGGTAGACCTTATCCAGCGCGGTGCAGAAGACTTCTTAGAGAAACCCATTCAAGCCGATCGACTCAAGACTTCTGTTCGCTTACATCTAAAAAGAGCGAAACTCGAAAACCTTGTCGATAATATGCAAAGCAAATTCGATCGTGATCGTTTTCATAATTTCATTGGCTCTTGCCTACCCATGCAGGCAGTTTACAAAATCATTGATTCGGTAGCACCAACCACTGCCAGCGTGTTTATTAACGGCGAGAGTGGTACGGGTAAAGAAGTGTGCGCGGAAGCGATTCACCAAGAGAGTCAGCGTAATGGTAAACCTTTCGTGGCGATTAACTGTGGTGCTATCCCTCGAGACCTAATGGAGAGTGAAATCTTCGGTCACGTTAAAGGTGCGTTTACCGGCGCAACAACCGACCGTAAAGGTGCAGCAATGCAAGCACATGGCGGCACCCTATTTCTCGATGAGCTTTGTGAAATGGAACTGGAGATGCAGAAGAAGCTCCTACGATTTTTGCAAACTGGTACGTTTACTCCACTCGGTGGTAATCGCGAGATTAAAGTGGATGTCAGAATTATCTGTGCGACTAATCGCGATCCACTGGTTGAAGTAGAAGAAGGACGCTTCAGAGAAGACCTTTACTATCGTGTTCACGTTGTGCCTATCGAGATGCCACCGCTTCGTGAACGAGGAAGTGACATTGTCACCCTATCTAATCACTTCTTGAAGCTCTTGATTTAAATCGCA
>NZ_JBFRRH010000138.1:0-275 GCF_041472995.1 Vibrio sp. 10N.261.46.A3
GCCGCCTCTTCCGAAGTGATGTAAGTCACAACGAAGAGAAGCTCTTTAACAATTTAAACCTATCAATCTGTGTGGGCACTCGTTGATGAATATCAAAACGTTTTATCGTTAGATAAAACAGATTCTTCGGAATCAAAATGATTTCAATGAACTGAGTGACCAATACGAATAATTACTTTCTTTATAGAGAGGGGTTATTTGGCACAGTCAATTCATTACCATTCTGTTGGAATGGTAATAGCTTTAAAATTACATAGTAGTTTTGAAGTCAGTAT
>NZ_JBFRRH010000139.1:0-2936 GCF_041472995.1 Vibrio sp. 10N.261.46.A3
AAAAAAGGGGAGCTGATGCTCCCCTTTCGGTTTTTATAGTTCTAGATGTTGTGGTCTGACGGTTTTGATTTAACCGCTCAGGTTTAACAACTCGGCTTACACGGTTTGTGCTAGCTTGCTGCTCTTACTCGACCTTGTTGATTTAGTTCCATTGAATTACGCAACAAAGCCCATTTTACTTTAAACGTGATTATTTAGCTGGACGCCAAACACCATACTGATCTTTCTGATAAGATACTTCTGGATTATCACCACCTTGCACCCACCAATGAGCCTTCCACTCACGACCCGAATAACTAACAACGTCACCAGAGTTGTAAGTTTCACTAGGGTCCCAAGAGTTGACCAAAATTCCACCAGAAACCTTATACGTTACAGTAGATCCTTCAGGTCCCCATATCTTGTTTCGGTAGCTGCTTCCAGCAATAACCTGAGGTTTACTTCCTGTTTGGGTTGTAACTTCACCAGCATAGATGTTTGGCAAGTTAGCATTGTTAATATCAAGAGCTATATCATCTTGGTACCCATAACTAGAAGGGTTTGTTCTATATATGGTTTCAATTATGTGTTCCTTACCTGTAGTTTCAGTAATTGTTGTTGTAACGATCTGCCCAACTACTGGTGTTGAATCAAGAGAGATGGTGCTAAGTTTTGTTAATTCAAAAGGCTTTAGTGAAAATGAAACCTCAGTACCTTCAGGCCCGTAAACATCGTTTCTGTAACTACTACCATTAACGACAGATACGCTAGCATCACTTCGAAGCTCCCCAGCTTTAACTCCGGGAATTTGCATTGCATTAATCCCTTTTGCAACCGAACCAGGCCAACCATAGCTTTCGGCTGGGTTAATGAAAACCGTTTCGAGCTGATAAGCCTCCCCATCAGGAGTCGTAATATTAGTAACGACAATGTCGTTACCATTAGGCGTTGGCCCTTCGATGTCAGCCAACTTATGTAACTGGCCGTCGAGTAAATCAAATTTAACGGTTGTTCCTTCTATGCCCCACACCTTATTTCTATAAGAACTGCCTCCAACGACCTCAATAGAGCCATCGTTTTTCATCTCGCCAGCATTAACATTTGAGATACCTGAACGATTGATGTTTCGGGCTACATCATCAGGCCATGTATAGTTATCTTGATCCTTAGAATAATAGGTCTTAACTTTAGTTACAGATCCATCTGGTGTAGTTATTGAAGCAATCACTTCTTGATTAGACTTTGGTGTAGGACCGTAAATTCCAGACACCTTAACAATGTCAACTTCAGTGGGAATCGAATCATTAAGAGCATCACATTCCGCCTGGGTTTCAATATTAACACCACAGCTAGATATTAAATCGCTCATATCAAAACGTTGACTAACTACTTCATAACCGAGACCTTCACGAGCTGCATTTAACAGGAGGCCCTCATCATGATCAGCCATCCATACAAAGGTCCCTCCTAGCTTATTCTCTTTAGCATATTGAGATTTCGCATAAACAGTACGGGGCGTATCAATACTTACAAACATATCGTTATTTTCATTATAAAAGAAATCAGCATTTGACTCTTTATCGGTAAATAACTGATAACCATTTTTCCCTGTGAGAGGCTTACCTTCACTAATAGACACGTAATTCGCAAAAAGGTCATTAGCTGTAGTAACTGCCGCTTCAAAAGTGCCTAAAGTATTTGATTGTGGAGAAAACTCACCTTTCAATGGGCTTGGTTCTAAATCACCTTTAACTATCGCATTTCGACTGTAAGCAGCATAACCAATTTCAATTGCAGTGGATGGTACATCTAAATCTTTAATCATATACTGAATAGCTTTATCTGCCGACCACTTATCAGTATCTGATGAATACAAGTTTGTATGATGATTTAATTCTACATCCCATTGCCCAAAGAAATCGTATGTCATCAGGTGAATACTATCGACACCTGATTCAACAAGCCCTTTAAGGCCAGCAGCCTCTAATTTATCCGTTGGAGCACCGGAAGCTATTGCAATAGCTACATCTTCACGGCCAATGTCATCCAAACTCTTACGTAACTGTGCAATAAACTCTTTGTAATTTCTAGCATCATTAACTGGGTCGAAAATATTTTGTTCCGCTCCCTTAATGCCTGGGTATTCCCAGTCAATATCTAACTGACCAATAAACGGGTATGCTGTAACAAAACTGATAAGACTATTAACTAGAACGTCACGATTTTCTGGTTTAACAGCGTCAGATACAGCATTGGATAAAGACCACCCAAATACACTAACACCAACCCTAGTCCCTTTTTCTTCATGAAGCTTCTTCATAACACCAAGTAGCCCATTGGGGTTTGGTGACTTCCAAGTAAGACCCTCTTGCCATGACTGTCCCACGCTTGAGAACGCTTTCCCGAAATCAGCATAAGGGTCAGTTGGAGCTAACTCAAACTTCTCTAAGCCATATTCTGCACAACTAGTTTTAATTCCATCAACACCGCTTGTAATTGTTGGGTCACCAACCTCCGTTCCGCACATACCAAAAAAAGAGAGCAAGACAGTATCATATTTAGCTAACTCATCAATGTTAGGCTCATAGCCTTGTTCGTAGTGGGCCCAATTAGACAGATAAGCAGTGACTGGTAACTTATCTGAATTGCTTGTTAAATTGTAAGAGTTTGAGTATTTAGCATTATTGCTAGAATTAATTTTATAGTTAGATAACCCTTCATTGGAAGCATTTGCAGTGCAAACTGCCCCTGCCATAGCTAGGAACAAGGTTGATTTCATAAATTTTCTTTTCATTCTGTACTCGTCATTATTTACTAAATACGCATCTTCCTTAAAGCGTAGAAAATATCCATAGTGATAAATCATAACTTTAATTATGGTCCTCCGCCACATGGAACCGCTGTTTTTTCAAGGTAGTTGTCATCATTTGCTTGCTTATTAAGCAGCTTCTCTTTCT
>NZ_JBFRRH010000140.1:0-4102 GCF_041472995.1 Vibrio sp. 10N.261.46.A3
TATCGCATTTTCATTCTTAACATCTCTTAACTTATCAAACTAAGAGAAAGAATGGAGGCGCCTCCCGGAGTCGAACCGAGGTCCACGGATTTGCAATCCGCTGCATAGCCACTCTGCCAAGGCGCCTTTAATAGTTATTAAAGAGAACAACTCTTTGTTCATCACTCTACTCAAAAAGTAGAAGCTAGATAGATGGTGCCCCGGGCCGGACTTGAACCGGCACAGCGCGAACGCCGAGGGATTTTAAATCCCTTGTGTCTACCAATTCCACCACCAGGGCAACGCAATCTTGCGATGCTGATTACTGAAAAGTAAAACACCATCTCTCAGCGGCCTAAGCCGTGAGAACGAGGTGTACTTTAACGGAAGGAAAAAATTCGTCAACAATAAATTTTATCTTTTAATTCAAGTGATTAATTATCGAACTCAAAAGAATAAATTTAGTGCAGCTTGTACGGTTCTTATACTTGGATTTTTGATTTAAACGGGCAACTCACAGACAATCATTGATTCAAATACCAATTCAATGCGGTGATTTTATTGTTTTAAACCAAGCAAATGGCGTTTTCATGTGCTTTTCACATTCAACGATTAGAGTTTGAAGTAACTCTTATTAAGAAGTAAACATGTGAAACCACTAAAACGATATCAATATGAGCGCTATGCCGTTCTTTGTAACCTCGCCTACCCTAGAGTTTTTAAGCAGACTCGCTATGGTTTTGACCCTAATGGACAACGCATCATCAAGAACCAGTTTGGTAAAACCATGATTAGAGTGTTGTGGAGCAGCGACAAAGATGAAGTGGTTGTGGTTATCAAAGGATCGCACAGTATCTCAGATTGGCTACTGACCTTTGCTCTATGGACAAGGAGCTGCAAGAGAATTGGACTCAATTATCGTGTGCATGCAGGCTTCTACCATCTAATGTTTCAAGAGAGCCAGCCAAGTCGTAATGAAGATAAGCTTGGTTTAACCGTTATTGAACGCTTGGAAGCCACGCTCACTCCTCTCATCGAACAAGGCAAAAGAGTGTCTATTACTGGCCACTCTTCCGGAGGCGCTATCGGTTGTGTCTTCGCTGATTACTTTGATCAAAAGTACCCTGGCTGTATTAAGCGAATAGTGACCTTTGGCCAACCCGCCATTGGTGACTGGAGCTTTCGAAAGCACTATCGCATGAGTAAGAAGACCTACCGAATTTGCTGTGACATCGACATCGTGACCTTCATGCCACCGGTACCCTTAGTCTATTGGCATGTAGGCAAAGTGCTTTGGCTTTATAACGGACGAATCTATGAGAACACCCCAACCTTAATCCGCCTCGGTCGCTCTATCTTTAGTTGGTTGATAAGACCTTTCTCTTACCACTTGATGAGCAAGTATATCCGTAACAAAGATTTCTTTGATAAGCATTAAACATACGTTCAATCCAATAAAGAAAGAGCACAGGTTTATTACAGCCTGTGCTCTTTAATTTCTAACCTATATTACTGGTTGTTTATCGATTAAAGCTTGAATCGAGACAATTCCTGCTTAAGATCATTAGCTAAGTGGCTGAGCTGATCAGCTTGTGAGACAGCATCTGTCGCGTCGAGCGCCATAACGTCACTCACTTCACGCACCGACTCTGTATTGGCATTAATTTCCGCTGTAACCAATGACTGTTCTTCAGCAGCAGACGCAATTTGAGTCGCCATATCGCTGATCATCTGAATCGCTTCTCGGATCTGAGCCAAGCTTTCTCCGGCCATATCCACGTCATGTACGCTTGTCTTTGCCATGTCATGACTTTGTGTCATCACCTTAACAGCACCATTAGTTGCTTGTTGTAAGCGCTTGATCTTGTCTTCGATTTCTTCTGTAGATGCGTGCGTACGTTGTGAAAGTACGCGAACCTCGTCGGCAACCACCGCAAAGCCACGCCCTTGCTCACCAGCCCTCGCCGCTTCAATTGCAGCATTTAACGCAAGCAAGTTAGTTTGTTCAGCTATTTCACGAATTGTCGCTAAGATAGAAGCGATTTGTTGACCGTGTTCTTCAAGTTCACTGATGATAGACACGGCGCTTGTTAACTCCGTTGCTAGCTCGTTGATCGATGATTGACTCTTGGCCATCTGTTGGAAGCCTTGCTCGCTCAATTCAACCGAGTGAGTTGCACTTTTGGCTGTGTTGTCAGCGTTAGCGGCAATTTCAGATGTCGCTGTCGCCATTTCAGTCACTGCCGTTGCAACCATAGTGATTTCGTCTTGCTGCCTGCTTACGCTATCACTGCGTTTTAATGCGCTGCTATTCGCGTGCTCTGCACCATTGTTCATTGCCGTTGAGACTTGAGTGACATTGGTCATCATTCCATGAAGTCGGTCTACAAACACATTGAACTTATCGGCCAGTTGCCCGACTTCGTCATTGCTTGATACTTGAAGACGCTGAGTTAAGTCACCTTCCCCTTCTGCGATATCTGCGAGCGCTTCACTTACTCGTCCTAACTCCACCAGCTGTCGAGCGACAAACCAAGACGTTGCAGCCGCCATCACGATCAATACAATCAAACCTGTTGTGATTTGGCTTATCAACATATCAAACAGTGGTTGCTCCAATACCTCTTTATCCATTTCAATAACAAGGAGCCAGTCGGTGCCTTTGATTGGCTCCGCCATGATCACTCGTTCATTACCATCAACGTGAGTAAAGATCGTAGTTAGATTCTGCGCAGCGCTGTTCAAACCAGAAACACTAAGTTCGGGTGCAATCTCATTAACTTGTTTAAGAATCGATTCTTTGTTCTGGTGAGCAACGACGGTCCCTTGCTTATCAATCAAAATCGCGCGACCGTTTCCTGGAACTTCGATAGCCAGTACATCTTCGATCAGTTTATCCAATGCTAGGTTAGATGCCACCACGCCAATAATTGAACCATTCTCGGTTACAGGATCGGTGAGTGTTACTACTAACGCTTGCATCGTGACGCTAACGTATGGCTTTGTTGTGACGGCTTTATTCTGAGCTAAAGTCTCTTTGTACCAACCTCGAACTCTTGGGTCGTAGCCTGCTTTATTTAGCGAAGGGTCATGGCGGAACATCTCCCCCTCTTTATTACCGTAATAACTCAATCCAAAGCCACCAGATACAAGGGTTTGACGCAAATGAGGAACAATATCTAATGATGGGTTTAGTTGAACTTGCTGCTTAAGCCCGTGTACTGCTTGTTTCTTGTCATGGAACCAATCACTGATCCCTTTTGCATGTGCATGCAGCGTGTTGCGGCTTTCGCTTTCTATCGCTTGCCAACTGTTACTTTGAAAAGTTTTGTAACCCATGAAAAGAAGGATGGCAGATGTCACTGCAATCGCCAAAACTACAGAGAAAACCATCTTCCTCTTTAGACTAAATTGCATATTAAGAACCTCTTATCGAATAATTAAAGAAATTTAAAGAGGAACACTATCACCCGTAGCCATGTTTTAATTAGGGTTATCCCAAAAAACGATGAAACAAATTGAGCATTATGTTTAATTGTGATTTTGATTTATTTATTGATTTATTGATTTATCAACGACAACGGAATCGGTGAGTTGTTTGAAACTAACCTAGTTATGAAAAGATGGGAATTGGGAGGACGATTGCTTGAGAGAAGAAATGCTGAACTCAAAGATGGTAAAGCCAGAAACGAAAAAACCAGTCACTAGGACTGGTTTTTTCTGAATGATGGAGGCGCCTCCCGGAGTCGAACCGAGGTCCACGGATTTGCAATCCGCTGCATAGCCACTCTGCCAAGGCGCCTTCAATAGTGTTTTAAGAGAACAACTCTTTTGATTAATACCAAGCGAGGTAATAATCAAATAGATGGTGCCCCGGGCCGGACTTGAACCGGCACAACGCGAACGTCGAGGGATTTTAAATCCCTTGTGTCTACCAATTCCACCACCAGGGCACGCAATTCTTTATTGCGATGCCGATTACTGAAAAGTAAAACACCATCTTAATGTCGAAATGAATCAACATTACAAAATTTGGAGCGATACATCGGGTTCGAACCGATGACCTCAACCTTGGCAAGGTTGCGCTCTACCAACTGAGCTAGTATCGCATTTTCATTCTTAA
>NZ_JBFRRH010000141.1:0-213 GCF_041472995.1 Vibrio sp. 10N.261.46.A3
AGACTAAACCATTTTCATTCTGAGTACTTTCTCTAGGAGATGACTTCTAAGAATATGACTTCTTATTCGAATAAAAGTGGAGCGATACATCGGGTTCGAACCGATGACCTCAACCTTGGCAAGGTTGCGCTCTACCAACTGAGCTAGTATCGCATTAGTTAATCGCTGCTCTTACTGCCTTGGGCAACAGATAGCGCTTAACTGTAATGTGGT
>NZ_JBFRRH010000142.1:0-6434 GCF_041472995.1 Vibrio sp. 10N.261.46.A3
GCGATTGTGATACCGCGCTCGCGCTCTTCTGGAGCGTTATCGATAGATGCGAAATCTTTAGCAACACCACCGTACACTTTTGCAAGTGTAGTACAGATAGCAGCAGTTAGAGTTGTTTTACCGTGGTCAACGTGGCCGATAGTACCAACGTTTACGTGCGGTTTCGTACGTTCAAATTTTTCTTTAGACATGGGGTGTCCCTCTAGGTACGGATTAGGTGGCTTAAAATAAGACCACGCAACCAAAAAAAATGGTTTTCTTTATTAAAGGAGAAGAAGCTTTAGACTGGTGCTAATACCCAGAGTCGAACTGGGGACCTCACCCTTACCAAGGGTGCGCTCTACCGACTGAGCTATATCAGCACACAAAATGAGTTGGAGCGTGCAGCGGGAATCGAACCCGCATCATCAGCTTGGAAGGCTGAGGTAATAGCCATTATACGATGCACGCAACACGTAACTCTGTTTGAGCTATTTAACCTTTAGAATATGGTGGAGAGGGACGGATTCGAACCATCGAAGGCAGTGCCAACAGATTTACAGTCTGCTCCCTTTGGCCACTCGGGAACCTCTCCAAATTTTGAGCTTTCTCTCGCTTTCCTAAAAGGAAGGGAGAAAGTGGTGCCGACTACCGGAATCGAACTGGTGACCTACTGATTACAAGTCAGTTGCTCTACCTACTGAGCTAAGTCGGCACAAGTGGGGCGCATTTTATTGAATGATTTTCCACCTTGCAATAGTAAATTGAAAAAAAGTGCAAAATTCTCTGACCAAACTCCTACATACGGCTATTTAGCTCAAGGTTTACGTCTTTAACCCGCATCTAGTACAGGAAGATATTTTATTTATCTATCGCTTGATGTATTTTCCATGCACTTGTTTTGTTATCCACTATAGAGTTTTGTATGAGCCCATTTATGTCATTTGACCGCGAACGTTGGTCTGAGCTAAGGAATTTAGTTCCGATGACACTTTCTGAGAGCGACTTAAAAGAGCTTCAAGGCATCAATGAAAAGCTCACAATGGAAGAGGCAGTAGAGATCTATCTACCGTTATCTCGTCTATTGAACCTCTATGTGGCAGCCAGACAGAATAGAAACTCGGTACTCCACCAATTTCTAGATAAGAAAGAGAAAGCGCCACCTTTTATCATCGGTATTGCGGGTAGCGTAGCCGTTGGCAAAAGTACCACTGCGCGTCTGCTTAAAGCCCTACTCTCTCGCTGGGAAAACCACCCAAAAGTTGAACTAGTGACAACCGATGGCTTTTTATATCCAAACGAGGTGTTAGAAGAGAAAGGGTTGATGAGCAAAAAGGGCTTTCCGGAGTCTTACGACATCAAGCGTTTAGTGAACTTTGTTTCGGATGTAAAGGCATGCAAGAGAAATGTCACAGCCCCTGTTTACTCGCATCTTACGTACAACATTACTGATGACGTTAAGTGCGTCGACCTACCAGATGTGCTTATTATTGAAGGGCTTAATGTCTTGCAAAGCGGAATGAATTATCCACACGAACCACATCGCGTGTTTATTTCAGACTTCCTTGATTTCTCACTCTATGTTGACGCTGATAGCCAACAAATCAAAGAGTGGTACGTCAATCGTTTTATGAAATTCCGCGATGGTGCGTTTACTAAGCCTGGCTCTTACTTTAGTCATTACACTAAATTATCGAACCAAGCTGCATTGGACAAAGCGGAAGGTATCTGGAGTTCAATTAATGGCTTGAACCTTGAACAAAATATCCTTCCGACAAGAGAAAGGGCTCACCTGATTCTACGTAAAGGCGCAGATCATATGGTTGAAGAAGTGTTACTAAGAAAATAGTAACGCCTTAATCGCCTTTTCTTAGCGATATCTCGCCACCGATATAGCTCTCGACACCATTCTCAGTTTTGAGTAATACAGCGCCTTGTTCATCGATGCCTTGCACAACACCTTCAATTTCTCTAGGTCCAATGATCAACCTAACATTGCGGCCTAAGAAATTATCCAAGCGGTTCCAACGCTCTACAAAATTGGACATCCCTTTCAGCTCATAATCGACAAGAGACTTATCCCAGGCATTGATTAGAGCCTGCGCTAACTGATTACGGTCTGGCACCTTCCCATCACACACTTCTTTAAGGGAAGTCCATGGCTGGCCAATACCTGATGTTGTTGGATCCATGGATAGGTTTAGCCCTAAACCAATCACAATATGCGCAGCGCCACCAGACTGCCCAGACAGCTCGACCAAGATACCTGCAAGCTTCTTATCATTATGGTAGAGGTCGTTCGGCCATTTGAGCTTTACACCTTCTACACCCATTTCTTCCAAAGCTTCAACAACAGCAACACCAACAACAAGGCTTAAGCCCATCGCGGCAGCCATCCCTGCGTCAAGTCTCCAATACATTGAAAGATAGAGGTTTGCACCGAATGGCGATACCCACTCTCGTCCACGGCGTCCACGGCCCGCTGCTTGATATTCCGCAATACAGACAGAGCCCGATTCGAGGGTATTAGTACGCTCTAATAGGTGCTGGTTTGTAGAACCTATGATTGGAATCAGTTCAAGAGAAGCATCGCGACTAACTGCAGACAATTTTTCTTGGTCAAGCATATCCAAACGACTGGCTAGCTTGTAACCCTTGCCTTGTACTCGGTAGATATCTAAACCCCACTCTTGAATACCTTTAATGTGCTTACTGATAGCCGCTCGTGATACACCAATCATTTCACCTAGGTCTTCACCTGAATGAAACTCACCGTCAGCAAGGCATCTCAATAGCGCAAGCTTGGTACTGTGTTCTCTCATGCTAATGACTCCAAAGCCTTGTCTAGGTTTGTCTCGCAGTCTCGTCCCATAAAGCGCACTTCATGTTCCAATCGAATATCGAATTTATTCAAAACGGACTGGCGTACTCGCTCTGCAAGCTTAAGGATATCCACGGCAGAAGCCTCATCATAATTGATGATAACCAATGCTTGGTTAGGGTGAACCTGAGCGCCACCTTCTGTCACGCCCTTGAACTGGCATTGATCAATCAGCCAGCCAGCAGCAACTTTGATCATGTCATTACTCTCATAGCCGACAATATTTGGATATAGAGCTAACAAGCGATCAAAATGATCTTTGGTGATCACAGGGTTTTTGAAGAAACTGCCCGCATTCCCTTGTACTCTAGGGTCTGGCAGCTTACTTGAACGGATAGCACACACTTCATCAAATATAGTGCGAGGAGAGAGCGTATCGGCTGCTAGGCTTTTTAACGGGCCAT
Organism: Vibrio sp. 10N.261.46.A3; assembly: GCF_041472995.1. Classification (NCBI taxonomy): domain Bacteria; kingdom Pseudomonadati; phylum Pseudomonadota; class Gammaproteobacteria; order Vibrionales; family Vibrionaceae; genus Vibrio; species Vibrio sp. 10N.261.46.A3. Next base: position 3,265 of record NZ_JBFRRH010000142.1, read on the forward strand.
AGTGATTGCATGGCTGCCACTCTTTCGACAATGTTAAACCAATCGCAACAACAATCGCTTTACCGTAGAGAGCGTGTTTAAAAATAGAATCTCGGTAACCAAAGAGACACTCTTCTTTGCTTAATCGCTTAACTGTATAAGTATCCAGACACAGAATATCGACATACTCGCATACATCTTGCAACTCAACACCATACGCACCAATATTCTGAATCGGAGCAGAGCCTGAACAGCCGGGTATCATTGCTAGGTTTTCTAGGCCACCCAACCCCTTATCAACACTCCACTCAACCAAGCTTGGCCAGTCCTCGCCACCACTTACATGCAGTAGGTGATGACTGTCCGTCTCGGTCAACTCAATCCCGGCTAATTTATTCACAATGACCAGGCCAGCGAAGTGCTCCGTAAAAAGCATATTACTGCCCTTACCCAGTATTAACTTAGGCAAAGCTGACCATTTAGGGTCTTTGTAAAGCGAAATAAGTTCTTCGGTAGTGGTGACTTCAACCAACGCATCACACGTCTGATCGATGGAAAAAGTATGAACATTTTTTAAACTAGCATTGAGATGGAATTGCATGGCGATATTCAATTAACTTACACTGCGGTCATTCTACAGCAGATAAACCAATGGCGCAGTGACTGAATGAACAATGTCATCATTACTCAATTAGACCCAGTAAAGGTTCCCCTAGTTAAACGTTTCTATAAAGAACACTACCCAACGGGAAAAGCGAATAAGAGTGAACTGATCTACTCGTTATTGCTGGATAACGAGCTATGCGGTGTCGTGCGTTTTCGTACAATAGAAAATAATCGTTTACTTACTGGAATGGCGATATCAAAACAACATCGCGGTCAGCAATTAGGCTCCCAGCTTATGGATTATTGTGCGCAACATACGCTTACGGAAGACGATTACTGCTTTGCGTACGCTCATCTCACCAATTTTTACGCGCGACACAAATTCGTACAAGTAGACCCTAAAGATCTACCAAATGGTTTAAGAGTTTTATACGAGCGCTATTCGAATAGCGGAAAAGATCTCATTCCTATGCATTATCAGCAAATTTGTTAGAGAATGCCTCGATTATCTAGTATTTGGTGCTATCCCTTTGGTAAAATTAAAGGTTCGCAATTTTGCATATTTTTAAGGTAAAACAGTCAATATGATTGCCAGTAGGAATCCATTCATACAGTTGCCAACCATAGCGCAGAATCCTGACAAGTTTGAAGTACTACTATCAGCGAAAGAGTTTCGAACTCGCCTACTTGATGAGATATCTCGCGCAACGACTCGTATTAGTTTAGTCGCTTTGTACCTTGAAGATGATGAAGCTGGCCGTGAGATCCTAACTGCCTTATATGAAGCAAAGCAAAAGAATCCAGAATTAGACGTGAGCGTTTGTGTCGATTGGCACCGAGCGCAGCGCGGATTGATTGGTGCAGAGTCTTCTGAAGGCAATGCAGCCATGTATAAAGAGTTTGCAGAAAAATATCAACATTCTGTGCCTGTCTATGGCATTCCCGTTCGCGGCAAAGAAGTCTTTGGCGTATTGCACTTAAAAGGCTTTATCGTCGATGACAGCGTGATATACAGCGGTGCAAGCCTTAACAATATCTACCTGAATTACCATGACCGCTATCGCTTTGATCGTTACCACGTTTTAAACAACGCGGCTCTTGCTGACTCAATGTTTGCCTACGTACACGAACAGATGGTTGCGGACAGCGCTGTTTATGACCTGGCTGATAAGAACAAGCCTGCGACCAAAGAACTGAAACCAGCGATTCGTCAGTTTCGTGCATCATTAGCAAGATCTCAGTATCAATTCGAAGGGCAAGAGGTTTCAGCAGACCAAGTGGCTGTAACACCATTGGTTGGTATCGGTAAAAGACGTAACCGTCTGAATCAGGGAATCAATCAACTCGTAGCGCAAGCTAAAGATGAAATCTTTATCTGCACACCTTACTTCAACTTCCCACCTAGCCTAGCTAAAGAAGTGAAGAAAGCACTCAAGCGTGGCGTAAAGGTCAGCATTGTTGTTGGCGATAAGACAGCGAATGATTTCTTTATCTCGCCAGAAGAAGAGTTTAAAACGATTGGTGGTTTGCCATACCTTTACGAACTGAACTTACGCCGTTTCGCTAAAGCGAATGAAGCTCATATTGCTAGCCGTAATCTATCAATTCGACTTTGGCAACACGATTCCAATAGCTTCCACCTAAAGGGCATATGGGTAGATAAGCGCTACATGCTACTAACAGGTAATAACCTAAACCCACGCGCATGGAAGCTGGATCTGGAGAACGGTATCTTTATCCAAGATAACTACCATCACCTAACTGATAAGTTCCAGGCTGAAGTGGATAATATCCTTCAACACACTCAGCTTATCTGTACTTATAAGCAGCTAGATAAGGTAGAGAGCTACCCGATGGAAGTTCAGAAGTTGATTCGTAAGATCACTCGTGTGAAAGCCGACAGAGTCCTTAAACAAATACTTTAGTCGATGTATTAGAAATACTATTTATCAACGCCTAGCAAACGCTAGGCGTTTTTGTATCTACGAGATAGGTTTGCTTGATGGTCATTCCAAGTCAACATCTCTATTTATTCATAGTGCGTGTGATAGCTTGAAATGTTAAACATCCTTCCTTGCCCTTAGTTTCAGATACGAGTATCAGGTACAGAGAACGATTAAACAAATACCAACATAATCGATAATTACCTTATACGTATTAAAAACAATAACGTTCGCTACTCCCTACAACAAGGGACGAGCGTGTTAGGGTATCTCACATATAAAGCACTCAGATTCGCCCAATTTGATGTTCTGTTCTACTTGGGTTATCTAAAGGAGTTAGAAGTAACTATTTCGATTCGTCAGATTTAGAACCAAACCACCTCCTAATGCCTTGTAACAGAGAGACGCCTCAGCGGTAACGATAAAGTCTATAGCAAAAGTCCAAAGCTGAGATGCCGGAAACGACGAAAGCCTAGTCGTCAGACTAGGCTTTCTAATATGTGCCAGAATAGCATGAAGTGCAGGGGCTCGGTGCCTTTACAACACTCATACAACCTAACAGCAAAGCACTTTTCTTCAAATGTAAAAAAGCCCTGCTATTTCTAGCAGGGCTTCTCTAATGAGTGGCGGAGTGGACGGGAC
>NZ_JBFRRH010000143.1:0-2938 GCF_041472995.1 Vibrio sp. 10N.261.46.A3
ACAACTCGCTCTCGTGGTAATCGATTTAAAGACGCTTACAGGACACACAATGGGTATCATCATGGAACTGCTATCAAATTAAAAACTTCCAATAGAGGTATTTTATGGATTTACCCCTACGCATGTAAAAATTCATGATCCCAAAACGGCTCCAAATCGGGAGCCGTTCTTACGTCTAAATCTGAGTTCGCACTAAGTGTGGTTATGGTAAATCAGCGTAAAGCCCGAGCAGCACGGTGTGTTCATTCAGTAGATCTTTTATTTTCTTAGTGTAAGACTCTTCCACTCCCGAATAACTAACCTCAATAGCAGCTAGCTTTTCTTTTTTTTGCCTAATTACCGTCTGAATATCACCACTTAAAGGTTGAGATTTGAGCAACTGACGAGTTAAAACCAAATCGGTTTCTAAAAAGAAAATTAGTGATAGCACAGCCTCTTCAACTTTGCTTTCTGGAGAAAACCCCTCGATATGAACTAAGTCGTGAGCGATAACAAGACAATTAGAACAACTTCGACCTGAACCAAGTAAAATCAGCTCAACATCACCACGAGAACAAAAAACACATTTATTCTGATTCATTATTTTTCCACCTTGAAAAAGCTCAATTCAGAACTCAACTCTTTCGTCACCTCTACAACCGAGTCGCAGGCTTTAACTGTACTTTCAATCCCCTCGATATTCTGCTGAACCAATATGCTCATATTTTCCAGCTGACTTGAAATATCAGCAGTTACGGCACTTTGTTCTTCCGAAGCAGTCGCAACGATAGAGTTCACCTCGGAAATATTTGATACCTTCTCAGATATGACGTGAAACGATTGAGCAAGTTCACCTGTTGTGGACTTGGTGGCAATCATTAACTCAACATTGCGCGCCATAGATTCATCCGCTTGCTTCGATTGTTCTTGAAGCTGTGCAATAATTTCTTGAATATCAATCGTAGATTGTTGAGTTTTACCAGCTAACGCTCTAACTTCATCTGCAACGACAGCAAAGCCTCGCCCTTGTTCTCCAGCTCTAGCGGCCTCGATTGCTGCATTTAGAGCCAATAAGTTCGTTTGCTCCGATATATTATTAATAACATCAACCACGCTACTAATGCGTTCTGAGTGATCTCGAAGTAAATGAACTATCGTCTGGGTTTCCGATATTGATTGAGATATCTCCTCGGTCGTATCGGTAGAGTTCTTAAGGGAGCTCTGACTCTGTTGAATTATCTCATTCGCTTCCGTGGCTGATTGTTCCGCTCTTTGAGCGTTATCGGCAACATCCCTTGCCGTTGAAGACAACTCTGTAGATGCTGTTGCAATTTGCTCAATGGAAGATCGTTCATTTAGAGAATGGCTCCGGCTAATTTCAGCGAGTTCAATGGATTCATCTTGTTTTTGATGAATAGAATCCATACTGGAATTAAATTGGGAAAAAATGGTGTTCAGCTTAAAAGATAGTCTAGATAACGACTCTGAAACGGAATCGAATTCATTGTCTCTTTTTCTAATTTTAACGTTAGACAAATCCCCTTCTTCTAACGATTTAATCCATCTAACAACCAAAGGAAGATTCTTTGTTTCCCTGTTTAAGACAAAAGACACTACGCCAATTGCACAAATCATCATACCAATGATGGAAGCAATAAAAACAAGAGCGAAACTTTTAAAAGAGTTGATTAAGGGATTTAAATCAGTATACGTAAACAGATAAGAACCATCATCAAGGAGGTGGTAACTTACAGAAAACCAACTTCCAGCTGGATCAACATAAACCAACGGCTCTTTATCTTTGATGTCATGGTACTCAGGTCTTAATGCAAACAAGTTCCCCCCCCCCCAATCATTAGTAAGATCCGAATCAAAGGTAGACACAACCCTAAAATCAGAGTCAGTTAAGATAAACGTTCCTGGGATAACCAATTCAGAACCATCAAGATCATGGGCCACAACCCCAAGAACCTCTCCCTCCGACACCCAAGGGATTGATAAAGTCTTAACAAACTTGTTTGATGTTGCACTTGGATATATTTTGGAACTAAATTGTTTAGATCCTGATTTAATATCCAAAAACCACTCTCTATTTTTATCAATGGCATTAAAGTCACCAGCATCAAAAGAGATTATGTTCCCCTCTAAATCCACCAGAGATAAACGCTCTCCTTGTATACTCCAAGCATCTGTAGCTAAATCCAAAGATGCTTCAAAGTTATCGGGTGATAAATTCAGCCCCCTCATCAGCTTAAATTTATTTTCATACAACCTGGTTAGATCACTTTTTTGACGTTCAAACTCTAAGGTGTTTTGATGCAAAACATCATCTTTGAATTGAGAGTACATCCCCAAGCCAGCGACTCCCAGAATCAATAAAAACGAAATGATCATCGAAAAAAATAAGTATATTTGTATTTTTCTATTCATTCAAAAACCGATAAAAACGACTTAAAGAGCTGAACATGATATCAGCATCCATAAATTTTTGTTAGCAACGATTTGGGTGTTCATTATTCCTATTCAATAGCGTGCCCCTACAATGAAGAACGGCTCCCGGTTGGGAGCCGTTCTTATATCTAAATCTCGGTGAGGATTACGATATTCATGTTCAATATGACCTAACAAGACATCTAATATTGTCAGTACAGTTCAATCCAGCAGAACCTTTAACTTTTCGACTTCATCACATGTGATACTCAAATTAAGTATTCCTGCCACAAAACAGGCTGGGGAGTCTAATAAAAAACATTTTTCTTTGGGCACTAAAGCTGTGAACACTCCATCAAATTTCATCGCTATCGAGTCAGCCAAATCGACAACCTCTACGCCACAATTTAATCTCAAACAACCTCCACTAAAAAAGGCTTTTATAGCCCGCCACTCTATTAAATAGAACACTAGCTTTAAAGTAAAGATTGTTGCAAAAAAGAGTCCTTTCCACGGCTAGAGCATTTTA
>NZ_JBFRRH010000144.1:0-877 GCF_041472995.1 Vibrio sp. 10N.261.46.A3
CCCCGTCCTCCAGATGAAACGCAACACTTGAACCCCTAATGAAGGCTGAGTGGTTTATACTGCTCTCAGCATGTTTATTCATCATTTTGATTAGAGGGTGAGATGGCTGTACATCTGACATCAGAGGACAGGTTCTACATTGAGAAGCGTAGAGCTGAAAACACATCAGTAAGAATGATTGCTCAAGAGCTAGGTAGAAGCCCATCGTCAATCTCTAGAGAGATTGAGCGCAATACTCTAAAGAGTTTCGATGGGCTCTATTCTTCACGAGCCGCAGATAGACTCGCTAAAGAGAGAAGAACGAAGGCTAGTAAAGCAAAAGCCTTTAAAGGCATTGATTCATTTGTGGATGGCTATCTAAAACAAAGCCTCGCTAATCATACCTCTCCCAACGTTGTCAGCGGTGAGTTGGCTCTGAAGTATCAGACGCACGTTAGTGAGAATACATTGTACCGATACATCGAACACCTTGAAGAGCAAGGTGAGTCTTTGCGTAAAGACTTGCCTCGCAGAGGCAAGCCCTACAAGCGTTCAGGTACGGTTCGTTCCACAATTAAGAACCGCGTAGACATCAGTGAACGCCCAGCGATAGCCGATGAGAAAACCGAGATTGGACACGTAGAGATTGACACTATTGTTGGTAAAAATCATAAATCTCAATTGCTCACCATCGTCGATAAGGCCTCTAAAGTCGTGACGATAAGAAGAATTAAAAATAAGTCAGCAGAGGCGGTTATAGAAGGCTTTAAAGACGTGCATCGCTCTACTTTCTATGAGTTCAAAACCATCACAGCAGACAATGGAACGGAGTTTGCCGGTCATCAAGAGGTGGCAGCGATAACAAATGCTGATTTTTACTTTGCTAAGCCGTATAGTT
>NZ_JBFRRH010000145.1:0-1562 GCF_041472995.1 Vibrio sp. 10N.261.46.A3
CTGACTCTTATACACAAATTAGTCGCCAGGAGTCGACCTCTGTGCCAACTTGAGAGATCATAGGGCATCACTGACTTTAACGGTTTTCTCATTATGCTTTCACAGATCCACTGCGTTACCGATTGGGCTCATTCTATGTTCGGCTCAGCTCAGATTGGAGATAAGCGCAGAACAGAGCGCTTAGTCGACATCGCCAGCCGCTTCGCCGCCAACACCGGACGTTCTGCGGCTTACGCCTGCGATGGTCAGGGCAGCCTAGTTGAAGGCACCTATCGATTTATTCGCAACGAGAAAATCGACGCCAGTGCTTTTCGTCGTGCAGCTTTTGATACGACTGCCGCACATGTCGTTGCTCGCGATGAAGTCTGGCTAATGGAAGACACGACCTCTTTGAGCTTTAAGCACGGCGTTGCGACGAAGCTCGGGAAACTGGGCAAAACCACTGATAAGGCCCGTGGTTGGTGGGTTCATAACAGCTTTATGATTGATGCGGCCACCGGGTGCTCCCTCGGTCTTGTTCATCAAGAGTGGTGGATGCGACCAGATGAAGCCGATGACACCACAGAGCCTGAGAGCGGCAAATGGGCTGCGGCCTCAGCTAGCGTTCGTCGTCGCTTCGGCGACCAAATGCACAAGGTGATCACTGTATGTGACCGCGAGGCTGATATCTTCGCTTACCTGCAAGAAAAAACCGAGCAGCAAGAGCGCTTCGTGGTTCGCGCCAAACACCACCGGAAGATTGAGCAAGGGGATACTAAGTTGTTCTCACACCTTGCCGCCCAACCTGAGCTTGGCCTCTATCAGCTTGATATTCCGCAAAAAGGCATGCTCGATAGCAAAGGGACACGCAAGAATCGCAAGGCAAGAACTGCTGAGGTTTCACTGCACGCAAGCCCTGTCACTTTCAATCAAGGCGGCCAGCAAATCACGCTCAATGCGGTTTTTGCCCAGGAGCAAAATACAGCAGATGAGGAAGCAAGCTTGTGCTGGTTGCTGCTGACAAGTGAGCCAGTTGAAACCTACAAGCAAGCCATGAAAATCATCCACATTTACTCACAACGCTGGCGCGTTGAGGATTATCACAAAGCTTGGAAAACCGGTGCCGGCGCAGAGCGTCAACGCATGACTGAACCGAAGAACCTTGAGCGCATGGTCTCGATATTAGCCTTTGTCGCCGTCAGGCTCATGCAGCTGCGAGAATGCCTGACGCTGGCGGCGCAACTCAGGGCTCGCGGACTCAAAGAGCAGGCCGAAGCGATTGAATCTCAACCTTGCACAAACGTGCTCACACAGGACGAATGGCGCATCCTCTATCTCAATGCCAACAAACGCGGGGGACGCTACCCTAAGAAGCTGCCCAAAGAGGTTCCTACACTTAAATGGGCCTATCAAGCTATTGCCAAACTCGGCGGATTTTATGACTCCAAACGCACAGGTATCGCCAGTTGGGCAACCATGTGGCTCGGCTGGGATAAGCTACAGGATATGCTTAGCGGCTACTATTTGAGCAAAGAAACAGCGTCACTGCTGAATAATTAGACCAAGATATGATCAAGAGACAG
>NZ_JBFRRH010000146.1:0-1874 GCF_041472995.1 Vibrio sp. 10N.261.46.A3
GGGGTCAACCGTGGCATTTTGTCGAAAACATTAATCGCTCACCCCAAACCCGACACGCTCTCTTCAGAAGAAAACACATAAGGACTTAAAAACAACGAAAACTGAATGTTTTCGCATAACTCTCCTGATATGTGAATATCGTGAAGCCCTACGAGATACCATCCCTCTTCTTTGTGTTTCTTCATCCATTGAGTCAAGCCTCTGATTTCATCATGCGCCAACCCGCTTAATGCTTGGATATAATCATCATTCAATTCAGCGTCTACATACCGAGGATTACTCAGGGATAAGTACCCTTCCCCTTTATAAGGGAGCGCGCTGGTATGAACCACATCAATCCAATAATCAAAATACGCATGAGAAATATGCGCGAGCAGGTAGCGAGACGCTTCAACCGATAACGTGAACTGGCTTTGCTCCAGCTTCTCTTCCATACCATCACCTGGAGAGATGGCCCCTGCTGATATCAAGGATTTTTGAGCGTGACACTTGTGGTGACTTTCTGAGCAATAATGCAATCGAATGGGAATGTCACATCTCATGTTCGTTTTCCTTAAGCGGCTCAACCGATGACAACACCAAAGAAGCCTTCAACGTACGCAGTAGCAACTCAATAAAACCTTGAACATCGGCACTACCCCAGAGGTCAACGGTAACATGGGCCACTCGACAGGAATCCTTCAAATCAATCCCTGTCGGTATGTGGGGCTGACACCCCATGTTGATCGTAATTTCGAACGAATACGCACTCAACACATGAAGGGATTCATCCGCTCGATAACAGTAATGGGTCACCGCTTTTCCTGACCATACTGGCATCATGACCTCCACCAACTCGCCAAAGCTGGACTGGTATTGTGGACGAAGACGAAGCGCTTCGGGTCCATAATGAGTGTCGTCAAATAACGATTCGCGCTTCATGATGCCACCTCACGGCTTTGTTTCTCGGTGATATCAACGTTGTCCCAATTAATAAGTCCAGCACACATTGCATAATCAACAAGACACGTCATCATCGGTTTTGGCATTTGTTCGTCAGTCAGTTGATATTGCACTCGGCGATTCCAAGAACCCCCACGATTGTAGTGAAAACTTCGAGTTAAACCCTTCTTATCCAATGTGATGCCACGAAAGTAAGGAGGTACCCCTTGTTCAAAGTAGGTGTCTCTATTCTCTTTTGATGCGAATGACATCAATCGATTAAAGTAACGGCAGGTCAAGGCAAATCCCTTTTGATTGTACAACCCTTTCTCTTTGTCACCGGTAAACGCAAAGTCACCGCCCTTTTCAAGTTTGAATGTAAACTCCGTAAAAACATGAGGGCGTGATGGTTTGGTGATGAGATTGAAGCTAGAACGAGCACGGTATACTTGATTCTTTTCTTTCTCGATGTAAATCTCAAGCACACCCTCAAAGCCATTCAACTCTTCATAGGTGTGGCGTATCTGCCCCATAATGAAAGTGTCACCCACCCGCATCTCTCTTATTCTGGCGCGGAAATACAAAGGCATACGGCAGTATTTTAAAAAGTCATGCCCTGCCACTCTTTGGTAGACGGTTTGATTCAGTTTATCAAGCTTGGCTTGGTGCTCTTTCCACTCTTGCTCTAGTGCTTCTTCTTCGGACTTTGATAGCAACATTTCGCTCATATAGGTCTCTTTATCAATGATGATGGCCCAGTTATCCACCTTTTCGGTGGATAACCCTGTACACATTTAACGCTACGCCTTGTTGGGCATGGCTTTGCCAATCTTGCCCTTTTCATCAAAAAAGCGAGCCGTACACCCCGATTTATAAGCGCTGCATCCCCACCAAAATTTTCCTTTGGCTTTCGCGGCTTTTCGCACTAAGACACCTTTGCCACACTGGCAAGA
>NZ_JBFRRH010000147.1:0-3660 GCF_041472995.1 Vibrio sp. 10N.261.46.A3
CAATGATCACGGGTATAATACCCCTTATAAAAAACAAAGAAAAATCATATTCTCTATCAAAATTATTGGAAGACACTGATTTCTACATTGATATAGTTACTAAATTAAACAAGAATAACTATGCATTGATTAAAAATTCTAAAGAAGCTGTTCCATCCGTTTTAGAAGCCGAAGCAATCATACTTTCTATTCGTGACGAAAGAATTAATAGTGTGAGTGATTTAAAGCTGACCTCTTATCTCATTACGCTACTAACATTGTTGTTTTTCATTGGTATGGTTATGTTAGCGTATTTAATTTACCATTCATTAAAGAGTTTAGTAAGGCTCACACACGAAGCAACACTTGCTAGAGATGAGGCTATATCATCCACAAAAATCAAGTCTCAATTCCTTGCTAACATGAGCCATGAAATCCGAACACCTTTAAATGCCATAATTGGTATGAGTCAATTAGCAACGAATACTGACATCGACATTGATAAAAATAAATATATAAAAAATGTTAATAACGCCTCTAGATCTCTACTGAAGATAGTCAATGATATTTTAGACACATCAAAAATTGAATCAGGTTCTTTTAATATAAAAAATAAAATATTTTCTTTGCCTTCATTAATTGACGAATTCTACGAGATGATGTTTATTATTGCGAATGAAAAAGGTTTGAATTTAGAATTAAGCTATAGTAACCCCCTTCCAACTTATGTTTTAGGTGACTCACTAAGATTAAATCAAATCCTATTAAACATAGTAGGCAATGCGATTAAATTTACTGAAAAAGGTGATATAAAATTATTTATTTCATGTGATAATTTAAACAAAAATAAAACAAAACTCAGTTTTGAGATTATAGATACAGGAATCGGAATATCAGATGAAGATATAGATAAGCTATTCAAACCTTTTAGCCAGGTAGACGAATCTACGAGTCGTATGTATGGAGGCACTGGTCTCGGTTTAATTATCAGTAAACAGCTTGTTGAACTCATGGGAGGTCGCTTAACAGTTAAAAGCGATCAAGGTAAAGGTAGTCAATTCTCATTTGAGATCATCCTTGATATTGCTCCGGAGATACTTGATAACCAAGAAAATCAAGCTGATGCTCCGAAGTTGAATTTAAAACCTCTAAGAAACAAGCATATATTATTAGTGGAAGACAACTTTATTAACCAAGAGCTCGTAAAAGCTCTACTTGAAGGTGTCACTCACCTGGATGTTTGCTCCGATGGTGAGAAAGCTATACATCAACTGAGTCAACAAAAATACGATGGCATTCTCATGGACTGCCAACTTCCCCAGATCGATGGCTATCAAGCAACTCAAATGATCCGTCAGGAATTAGGACTCTCTTTACCAATTATCGCGATGACTGCAAACATTATGTCGGCAGATATTGATAAAGCATTAGAGTCAGGTATGAATGACATCATAGGAAAACCTATCGACACCCAGGATATGTACAGCAAAATGCTCAAATGGTTCACAAACCAGATTGTAGAAACTAACGACGCCGTCGAGATGCTTACAGACAAACCTCTCGATTTAATCCCGAGCTGGCTAAGCAAAGTTTCCACGCTTGATTTAGAAGCTGGCTTAAAAATCGCGGCCGGAAACACTGCATTATACCTAAAGCTATTAAGTGCCTTCATCGAACAGTACCGTGGTACTAGTATTGAAGCCAATGAGCACCAAAAAATACATCAGTTGAAAGGAACAGCAGGAAACCTTGGTGCAATAGCGCTCTACCAAGCGTGTGTTGCTCATGAAGAAAGGTTAGAAACAGAATCGTTGATTGAATTGAACTTGAAATTAAATCAACTTATTTCAGACTTGATTCCATTAAATGATAACCAAAAATCACCTTCAACTCAGCTCTCAGAGGAAAAAATAATGGAGACACTAATTGGGCACGTATTAATTGTTGAAGATGACCTGATTAATCAATGCTTATTAAAGAATCAATTAAAAAAACTAGGGCTTTCTAGCGACGTTGCAAATGATGGACAGCGCGCATTAACACAACTAAAAGAGCGCAAAGGCGCGTACGATCTAATCCTCACAGATATCCACATGCCAAATCTAGACGGCCACAGTTTAGCAAGAGAAGTTAAAACAAACATCGGGCTGTATGGGTACACAAATATTGTTGGATGTACAGGAGAGCCCAACTATACCTTAGATAATTTTGAGTACTTTGACGCATTAATCTCAAAACCGATCGATTCAAAAACAATCTATGACAACATATCTAAGTTTTTAGTCAAATCCGAGCCGCTCTCAAAATCTGAGCCTGAGAGTGAAATTGAAAGCAATTTCTCGGATTACAGTAATGAAAATAAACGAGATATCTATAATGTCATTATTCAATCAATGTCATTAGACATTGAGAGCTTGGACAAAAGAGATGTAGATCTGAGAGCGCTGGCTCATAAAATAAAAGGCACAGCGAACATGCTAGGCCTAACCGGGATTGCAACTCTAGCTCAGGAGCTACAAAACGAGCTCGATCCTCAAAAAACTGTAAGCCAAAAGTGTAAGCTGGCTAAGAAAATGAACGAGATTGTTGAAGAAGTAAAAGACCTACTCGAGGGTATCGAATAATGCAACATAACTTGAAAGTAATGATCGTCGAAGATGACCTTATTCAGAGCACTCGGTTAAAGATCGAACTTAATCTGTTAGGCATTGACTATGTATTTGTTGCTCAAGACGGCATAGAAGCACTAGATCTCATGAAACATAATAGTATCGATTTGATATTCTGTGACATTAACATGCCTAATATGGATGGTATCAAGTTACTGCTTGAAATATCTGAGATCACTAAAGAGTTAGGTGTTGTGATAGTTAGCTCTGCAGAAGATGATATTTGCGATTTAACATTGAATATCAGTTCACTTCTGGAGTTCAGCTACTCTTCCCTTCTAAAAAAGAAAGATCTAAAGTCTAACTTAGCGAATGAACTACTTAAGTTCACACAAAGTATTGAACAAACATGGAAAAACCAATCACCTGTTAGCCTGTCTGCACATGCTATACATGACGCTTTTAAAAATGGTCAGGTTATCAATTATTACCAACCAAAAGTTAGCTTTGACAATCAACAGCTTGTTTCAGTAGAAGCACTAGCACGAGTCAAACACCCTATAATGGGGATCCTCAGTCCGATTTCATTTATGGACACTATTGACGAATGCAACATGATGGATCAACTATTCTTTGTCGTCCTTAACCAAGCACTTTGTGACATTTCGGCCTGTCCTTTCGATATTTCTGTATCAGTCAACATGACGCAAGAAAACCTTGAAATACCGAATATCTGCGACAAAATCATCGAGATATGTAAAGCGTATAGTTTTCCGCATGAGTATTTAACTTTGGAATTAACGGAGTCTCAAGCTTATCGCAACCGACCTATTGCACTTGCAACGCTAGCTCGGCTAAGAGTACATGGTTTTAAATTATCAATTGATGATTTTGGAACAGGGTATGCCTCATTAGATAAACTTCTCAAGCTTCCTTTTACAGAAATGAAAATCGATAGAAGCTTTATTTCTGATCTAGCATCAAACCCTAAGCATCAAGTTCTAGTAAAAATGTTACGTCAAGTAGCAGACACCATGGGTATGAATACTGTCACGGCAAGATCATTATAAAT
>NZ_JBFRRH010000148.1:0-6268 GCF_041472995.1 Vibrio sp. 10N.261.46.A3
CCTCAATGACATACAGGTAAAACTGTGGCCAGTTTTACTTGACCAGTACATACTTTTCGAAAGATGGGTCTATCTGCATAAAGGTACGTAAAGCGACATAGGGTTCACTATAAGGTGTTGGTACAACAGTATTATTCTTATTTCAGTTGCCCCCGTTTTGTCATGTTGTTTATGCAGCGTTTTTCGGGGGAGGATCTGATGTTCGAAAAGGCACGATTTCGGACAGGGGTTAAAAAACCGTCCGAAAATCAACTAGACGCCATACTGGACAAGCCTATAGTTACGTACGTCCATTTCGTAACGAATTACCTCACCGACCTCCGAGGTTTGTTAAGTGACTAAAGATAAGCTCTTAGGGCTACTATCAATTCTATCTACCGAGTAACAATCACAGTCATCGTACGTGAGTTCGAAACCAGCAGGAAAACAATAATGCGAGTTAGAGATAGGCCATAATCCTATGTCGCATTACGTACCTTTATGCATAGGTACCCTATTCGTTGAACCCCAGCATTTCACACCCCAGCAGCGAGAGTGAAAGCATGATCAAGGCGACGGGCTTCAAAGTGCCTGAAGATATCGGCATCATAATGTACTCGCTTTGGTTAAGTAGAGGGTGCGGCTCTCATGAACATAGCAGCTACGCTGCAATTGGGCGCGTGGTAGGTTTATGCGTATAATCGGTGTTTTCATTTGCTGCAATCACGACACGATTACCTTTACTGATCATGGCCGCTCGTACTTCTATCAATACCCCATATCAACCTAGACCGCTTAACTTTCTCCTTGAGTTCAACAAAGCCTGGGAAACTATGGTGGCGACTGACTCAACACTACGAGATATCGAAATCATTGAAGTCACTAAAATGCTCGCCTGCGGCAAACCGGCATTGGGTTGTAAAGAGCTACATTGTGAAAACAAAGACTGCACCCACTCCAAAAATATCTGGTTTACTTGCTCCAGTCGAGCCTGCTCTCGTTGTGGCAAAAAATCGACCGATAACTGGATAGCTCAACAGATAGACCGAATGCCACATTGCCCTTGGATGCACATGACATTCACTTTCCCTGATGTTTTATGGCCCATCTTTCGCACCAATCGATGGTTACTCGATAAACTTTGCCAACTCGCTGTCGACAATCTCCTTTATGCGGCAAAGCAGGCAGGACTAGAAATTGGAATTTTCTGCGCACTCCATACCTTTGGGAGACGTTTAACTTGGCATCCTCATGTTCATGTATCTGTGACCCTGGGGGGGATAAATTCACATGGCGATTGGAAGGCGCTCGCCTATTGCCATGAAAAAGTCGAAAAACGTTGGCGTGATGGGCTCTGCGATTTACTACTTTCTGAATATGAATCTCTGACAATCGACGATGCAGGATCTCACTGCCGTGACTTTGATGAATTTCGACGCTTCATTAATGCTCAACGTCAACGCTTTTGGCATGTGCACTTTGCAAAGAAAACCCAGCATCCCAAAGCCACAATCAACTACCTTGGTCGCTACCTTAAACGTCCACCGATTGCAGGGGCAAAACTGGCTCATTATCGTGGTGAAGCTAACCTATCGTTTCGTTACCTCGACCATCACACGGGGAAATATGAAACGGAGGAAGTCAGCCAGCTTGAGTTAATTAAACGTCTCATCCAGCACATCCCAGAGAAAAACTTTCGTATGATCCGCTATTTTGGCTTTCTGGCCAATCGATTGGTCGGCGAAATGCTACCTAAAGCCCGTGAAGCTCTGGGTATGGAGAGTCCCCTCCAGCCTATGCCACCACTTCGATATGGTCAGATGATGAAGTCTTTTTTAAAAGTAGATCCGTTTGAATGCATTCTATGCGGCCACAGAATGCGATTTAAGGCTTTCCATGCAGGAGTGGGTCGGAAAAATATTGTCAATGAAGCTTTGAGTCGGCGTGGTGAGGCCATCGTATAGGGAAGATCTATCCAAAATTGGGGTTATCGACAATTCCATTGATAGGTACCCCCTCTATCATCTGTTCAAATGATAGGTAAATGAATATTCCTGACAAATTAGCCATCCCAATCTTAAGAAAACTCCGTATTAGAAACTTTGAAATCGCTAAACATCAAGGGAAGGGTTTTCCCAAGGGAAAAGCCCTATCCAGAAAGGGTAAAAGGGGAACACCGACACAGTTACCCCCTGTTTCTAAAGATAAAACTAATCCTTTTGCATCATAAACCCATGAAAGCCTAGACTTAGACTGTCTCCGATGGAGACAGTCTAAGTTATCTCTCTCTAAGGTTGAAAAAGAAAAATAACATACGTATACTATTCAAATATCTTATCCCATCGGAGTAAAGAAATGAGTTCAAAGAAACCCTTGATATTAGGTGTTTTTCAGCAAAAAGGCGGTGTTGGTAAAACGGCAGTTTCTTCTATTGTTGCTGAATATGCATCTATAAAAACGCATATGAATGTTCTAGTCGTTGATCTTGATATGCAGTGCAACAGTTCGGATTATTGGGTAGGAATGGAAAGCTCTTCTCAATCTACCGGTGGTCAGCTTCCCCCTATCCACCCAGATTGGAGCGCATATGACCCCGATTGTGAAGATATAGAAGAGCGTTCAACAATCGCAGATACGTTTTACGGTAAAGAAGTATTACCTTACGAGACTTTTGTAAACCCTAAAAACGGTTTTACAGGAAAAGTTGATTGTCTACTGGGACACCCTGCTCTTCTTGAAAAAATCAACACTGAATTTTCTAATGAAAGCGGTCAAATAGAAAAAAAAGTCATAAATCGTCTTAAAGAGGTCTTGTTTAACGAGTATGTCGGTGAAGATTATGATTTGGTTGTTTTAGATACAGGGCCGTCAAGAAATCCAGTTTTCAGGTCGGCTATTCGTTGCGCAACTCACGCTGTTATCCCCTTCGAGCCAGAAGAAAAATCAATGCAGGGTATTAATGCAATGATACAAGTTATCCAATCCGATAACTTTGCAAGAGACGATGAAAATCAGTTGAATTTGGTTGGTTTAGTTCCAAACAAGGTTAAAATTAACACCAAACTTCACAAGGGCACTTTAGACATGCTTCACGAAAGCTTAGGTTCTATTATGCTCCCCGACGATATCTACCTACCTTATTCAATCGCTTACCCTGAGCGAGACTTAAAAGGCATCTCTCCTAAATCAATATTTCAAATTAGTAAACATCACACAGCTTTAAAGCATAGTGAAAGTTTATGTAAACACATCTTATGTGAAATATTTGGTTCTGTAGAGATTGATAATCGTCTCAAACAAAAGTAAGTGTCTCCATCGGAGACAGTAAACAAAAACAACTTATAGGTGTCTCCATCGGAGACAGTAAGGATTTAATGTGGTTAAAAAGTTTGGTTCAAATAAAAGTAGAGCAGGGACTGGTAAAATTGAAGCTGATGGTGACGTAAGTAGCAGTGAAAAATGGACAAATGCTACTGCTTCCCAACTCGACAGTAAGAGCAAAAGCATCTTAGTTAAAAACCTTCCAATCTCCCATATAAAAACTGACCAAGATAACCCGAGAAAATTAGCGATTGACACGGTTCTTGTTTCGAAAATACAAGCAAAATATCCGATTAATCTGTCATTAGAAAAGGAAGAATATAATGGCTGGATAGAAGAATACGTTGAAAAAGTAGTAAAGGACTTTGGACTTAAAGAAAAACAAATTGGTGATTTAACGTCAATTATTGAGTTCTGCGCAGTTCTTAAATCCCCTACTCGACTCTTACACCCAATCGTTGTTTGGCAAGAGGACAGTGTATTTCACTTAATCTCTGGCGAAAGGCGTTTACTCACTCACATTATGTTGGGTGAACAATATATTTCATCAAGAATTAATGAGGAACGTCTAACTAAAAACGAAATAGATATTCTGCAATGGGAAGAAAACGTTCACCGTGAAGATATGACCATCTTTGAAAAAACGATGAGACTTGAAAAATTGATCCACGGAACGCACGGAATAGAAAAAATATCCGTTAGGAAATTAGGAACAGTCTCCGGCTTATCGACAGCAGACGCCCAAAGATATCTAGCGATCATTAAATATAAAGTCAAACACAAGACAGATATTTTAATAAAAGCTATTGAGGAAGGTAAAATTACCAGTCTTCAAAAATGTGCAGCATTAGCACAATTAGAACCAGAAGACCTGAAAGCAAAACTTGAAGGCAGACCAACTAAACAGTCTTTAACGGCTCGCAAACCCGTCATTAAAATTAGTAAAGAAGCTGATGTGGATATCATGAAGAGAATTATTGAAGCAGCCACTAAAGAGTTTAAAGCAGAAGAAGTGTTAGAAAGTTTAGATTTAAATAAATCTAAAGACCTCAATGAAGCATTCAATTTATTAGTTACTTTTTTGAAAGATGAGAAAAAGTAGGGCAGTTATAAATGATTAAAACAAACAAGGAATCTCTACAACCAGTCAAGCGTATAGCCGTAAGAATACCATCAAAGATGGTAGAGAAGATTGAAACTAACCTTCTTGCTTCTGGTTACAATAAAAAACAACGTCTTTATTGGTTTGAAGATGTGTTAGCCGAATTGTTTGAAAAGGACGATTTTCATAATTTAATTGCTGAAGAGTTCATTGAACCTGGAACAACAAAAACGATCAACCTGAGCCTTACTGTCAAAACCTTCGATATAGTGAAGAAAGTAGTTAAAGAAGTAGAAGCCCAAGAAGACGTCAAGACAGATCGAAGTTCGGTGATTAGAACAGCTATTATTCAACGACTGTTGAAAAAGGTTTAGATATGGCTAAAGATTTGATACCAACAGAACAATTAGAACTATTTGTCGCTAATATCATTGATGCGTCTCCAAAAGGGGAAACGCATTCTATGGAGTTTCCTTTGTTTAGCATTAGTTCTAAAGTCGATACTGATACATATCATTATCATAATAAAAAGACAGGTGCATCAATTGAGATAGTGCCAAATGATAAAGGTAGGGCAACGATACACGATAAAGATTTATTGTTGTATTGCTTCGGTCAAATAGCAGAGGCACAAAATAGAGGGCAAGCGATCGGTCAAAAGATACATATTACACTGTATGATTTTCTAAAAAGTACGAATAAAAGTACTGACGGTAAATCCTATAAAGCGGTACTAGAAAGTTTAAAGCGTTTAGCAGGCACAACCGTTTATACCACTACACATAATAATGGTTTAAAGAGGGATAAAGGTTTTAGCTTCGTTAGTGACTACGACTTAATCACTGACGAAAAAACAGGTCGAATGAAATATGTAGAGCTTATTTTACCTTCTATTTTGTTTGATGCCATAAGTAACAATCAGATCTTAACTTATGCGCCCCAATATTTTTCTTTAAGATCACCATACGATAGACGATTGTACGAACTCTGCAGGAAACATTGTGGAAATCAATCGAAATGGGAGATAGGGTTAGAAAATCTCTATAATAAATTCGGGGTTAAATCTCCATTACGAGAATTTAGGCGAAAAATAAAAGAGATTGATAAGAAACAGTCCATTCCTGATTATGTCGTGACCTATTCAACAGCAAAAGAAACAAAAACAGTTGAAAAAATAATTGTTTATAAAGACAAAGAAGGAAGTATAAAAGAAGAATATAAAAGGTTTAAAAATACTTAAAACTCGGGGTTTTAACCACACACTCCAAAAGCAGATGCTATTTTGAACAAAAACTTCGAGGTTTTAAACACATAATTTAGAAAACATACGCTTTAACACTTATGAAAAACACAAAGTGACTAATAACTACCGTATATTTTTAAGTTTTGTTTTTATTGTTGGTGTTCGGGGTTTTGACCACAAAATAAACTGTGCATAACCTGTTAACAATAGGTGCGTAGGGCGTTAATTGACTCGTGGTTTGAAACACAGTAAGAACGTGGTCGTGAACACGCAGCATCGTGGTTGTAAACACGCCACTAAACACGAAGCATCGTGGTTTAGAACACAATACATCGAGGTTCTGAACACGAAATAGCTCGGAAAGCCCCGTTATACAAGGTCTTAGCGAAACGTAACCTTTTAACTAATTAACTATATTACTAACTCTTTATAACGGATTTTTTCAAATTAGAAGCTATTTAACTATTATTAAACCACTGGTGACTGAAATCCGCGGTTGCTAATCCGTTACGGCGGAGAGCAAAAGCGAAACGGCTCTTTTTGCATAGAGCCGAAAGTAGACAGCCTAACCAAGCATGATATCTACACGATTGCCCTCTCTTCAAAGGTAAGGAATTTCAATA
>NZ_JBFRRH010000149.1:0-22923 GCF_041472995.1 Vibrio sp. 10N.261.46.A3
TTATAATGATCTTGCCGTGGGATTGATTTGACATAGAGTATTGATTTGCTTTGGGTCTAACTAAATACTATGCGCGCTTATAAATAAACACAGATAAGGAATTTAAATGAAATTACTGAAAATAGCGGTTTCAATGTTATTCATATTCGTTCTTGCAGGATGTGGACGCGTCCAACCTGTAATGAATGTTGAGGATACTCCAGTTGCACTGAATCTTCAAAGTAAACAGGTTAAATCAGCTATTTATGAATCGGCTGAAAATCGAGGCTGGTTGGTTTCAGAAATAAAGCCTGGCTTGATACGTGCTGAGTTGTATGTTCGTTCGCACCACGCTGTGGTTGAAATTCCTTATAGTGATAAGTTTTACTCTATTCTTTACGTTGAGTCAGAGAATTTGAAGTACGACGATGGTGAAATACACCGTAATTACAACCGTTGGGTTAATAACTTAAACGTTGATATTAAACGTAAGCTTGCACAAATGGCAGCTGAGTAACTCTCTATTATTTAAAGTTAGGTTTTTCGTGTCGGAATATAAATTAGATCCATTCAACGCATTAGAAGCAAAAACAGAAGCGCAGAAATTGTCGTTCGCTCCTATTGTTTTTCATACTGCTCGTACACTTCGTGATTTAGGCATCTTGAAAGCGTTAGATGACGCGGGCAACGAGGGTTTGCTAGCAGAGTCGATCTCTGAATCAACTGGTGTCTCTGAGTACGGCGTGAAAGTCCTGCTCGATATGGCGTTAAGTGCGCATATTGTTACTTGGGACAAACCTAACTACAAAATGGCCAACCTTGGCTTCTACCTTCTGCACGATGGCATGACCAACGCAAACATGGATTTTACGGCCGATGTTTGTTACGCCGCGATGATGCATCTAACCGAAGCGATTGAAGAGGGCACACCTGCTGGCTTGAAAGAGCTTGGAGATTGGGAAACCATTTATCAAGGCTTGTCTCAATTGCCAGAAAAAGCAAAAGAGAGCTGGTTCAAGTTCGATCACTTCTATTCTGATCGCTCGTTCCCAGTATTACTTGAAAAAGTCTTCAGTAAGAAGCCTAAATCGCTGGTGGATATTGGCGGCAATACAGGCAAGTGGGCAATGCAGTGTTGCAACCACAATTCTGATGTTGAAGTGACGATTGTTGATTTGCCACAGCAGTTAGAAATGGCAATGGCAAACGCAACGCAGCATGGTCATCAAGACCGAGTAACGCCATTCCCAGCGAATATGTTGGATAAGCAGCAAGCGCTGCCAATGGGCGCGGATGTGTGGTGGATGAGCCAGTTCCTTGATTGCTTCTCGCCCATGGAGATTCTGAGTATATTAAAGCGTGTTCGCTCTCATATGTCAGAAGACGCGACTGTCTATATCCTTGAACTGTTTTGGGATGCACAGAAATACGATGCGGCTTCTTATAGCTTAAACGCGACGTCTCTCTACTTTACCTGCTTGGCAAATGGCAACAGCCGTTTTTACCGCAGTGAAGATTTCTTAGAGATCGTTGAAGAAGCGGGCTTTGAAGTGGTAACTCGCACCGACGATATCGGTCTTGGTCACACGCTTCTTGAATTGAAAGCTGGCGCGCAATAAAAATAACAAACATGGCTTAAATAATGAAAAAACTATCAACTCAAGTGGTGATTATCGGAGCTGGGCCGTCAGGTTCAATTGCAGCGTCTTTGCTTCATAAAAAAGGCATCGATGTTCGAGTGATTGAAAAGAGCGTATTCCCTCGCTTTTCTATTGGTGAGAGCCTATTACCAGCTTGTATGGAAGTGATTGAACAGGCTGGGATGACTGACGCAGTAATCAACGCCAACTTCCAATATAAAGATGGCGCAGCCTTTCGCAAAAATGGCGTTTATACGGCGTTCAATTTTGAAGACAAGTTCTCTTCTGGTCCAGGAACCACGTTTCAGGTTCAGCGAGGTGCCTTTGATAAGGTTTTGGCAGATACGGCTGAGTCGCAGGGTGTCAGCATTGATTACCAACATGAGTTGATGGGTATTACTTTCACCGACGACAGCACCATCTTAGATGTGCAAGTGTTGGATGGAGAGCGCTATCAGCTAGAAGCGCAATACGTTTTAGATGGCAGTGGTTTTGGCCGAGTGCTACCGAAAATGCTTAACTTGGAAGAGCCGTCATCACTTCCTCCACGCAAAGCTATTTTTACGCACATTAACGATCATATTGCAGAGGTTGATACCGACCTTGAATATGACCGCAATAAGATCTTGATCTCAGTGCACCCAACTAATCCTGATGTTTGGTATTGGTTGATCCCGTTTAGTAACGGTGTTTCTTCGTTTGGTATTGTCGGGGAGCCTAAGTTCTTTGAATCATACCCACAAGATAAGATTGCCGCGATTAAGCAACTGGCAACAGAAGAGCCGGGTTTGGCTGAGATACTGGCAAATGCAGAGTATCCGAACCCTGCGGGCGAAATCGGTGGTTATTCTGCCAACGTAAAGCACCTGGCAACAGACAAGTATGCGCTGCTGGGTAATGCCGGTGAGTTTCTTGACCCCGTATTTTCATCCGGCGTGACGATTGCGATGAAGTCAGCTCAGTTTGCGGTTGAGTGTGTTGAAAAGCAGCTTAACGGTGAACACGTCGATTGGGAGCGCGATTATGCCGATCCGTTGATGGTTGGCGTAAACACCTTTAGAACGTATGTTGAGGGGTGGTACTCAGGTACTTTGCAGGATGTGATTTTTTATCAAGATCCAAACCCAAAGATTAAGCAGATGGTGTGCTCAATTCTGGCGGGTTACGCATGGGATCAAGCCAACCCTTATGTGAAAGAGTCTAAGCGCCGACTCACGACATTGGCAGAGATATGCCGAAGCTAGATGGTCGATTTAGCGTGTAGATAAAATGCTAAAGCGCTAGGTGACTAATCTAAAAATAAAAACAGCCGCAATGTGCGGCTGTTTTTGTATGTGAACAATATGGGAAATCAACCTAATTGCACTCCAGGCTACTTCAGGTCGATGCTGTTCAATCGTCCCATAAAGACAAGCAGATCAATCACGTCTTTGTGGGCATCAAGCAGGGCGCGTTTAGTTTGGCTATAGGCGGCAAGTCTGCCGTGCTTTCTGATGGAACACACCTTAGTTTTGTATTTGTAGTCGCCGTTTTCTGAGAATACACGCCACTTAGCGATGTAACACTCGTCGCGGTGTTCAGGATCACTCTGAGTTGGATTTGGCTTAAATACAATTTTGGGTTCTAGACTATGAGGTAGACGCGTCATCAGGTAGGGCTCTTTGAGGACTTTGGGCCAAAACTTGCCCCAAAGCTGTCTGCCCAGTTCATCTCTTAATTTAATGGTTTTCTTGAGTGCTTTGTCTTCACCCATACGAACAAAACCGACCGATCGATGCAACACCGTATCTTCGGGAGTATGAATGTGGATCTTAAAAGCGGTTTTACCTTTCGAGATAAAGCGGTAACCGGTAGCACCAATTAGATTATTCTGACTCATAGTTTGCTAAGTGATGATTATGTTATTAATAAGATTACGCCAAATACTGCAAAACCGAAACTAATACCCATGAAAAAAATAAAGCCTTAACAAAAGTGCTAAGGCTTTATTAGAAACTATGAGACGGGCGTGTCGCTAACTACATGATTTTCTGCATCACATCACCAATTTGAATGCTTCCTGCAAGGCTTGGTTGGTCGATCGTCAGTTCTGCTTCGTTTTCATAAACGCGAGAAACCGTCAGTGTGATATCGCTTTGAGATACCTTATTACGTGGCAAGCCACGTTGGTCGATAAACGAACCGGTGTGCCACAGTTGCAGCTTGTCACCTTGTTGAACGCCATGCATTCGACCTAAATCAATGGTCACCGTGTTACCAAATACCGCTGCCACCTCTGGAAGTGTGATCTTACATGACACTTCAGATTCCAAGTCCAACATAATATTGCGGCTAACACGCAGCATCATACTGCCGTAGGTTGATGCCCAGAAACGAGCACTGCGGGTGTCCACTTCACTGGTCTTAGCAAATGGCCACTTTGCCACTTCACGATAGCTGCGGTTGTAAACCTGATGTCCTGTTTTGCCATCGAAGACTTGCATCTCTAACGCAAACTGACGATTGATGATGTCGTCTTTCAAAAGCTTGGATTCGATGGTCGCGGTTAAATCGGTAATGTCACCACCAATGATGTACTGCGCGCCAGTGTCTTGGGCGATCATCTTGATCACCTCAGGTCGACGTTTGTCGATGTCGTAATTGGTCGTGCCAACGGAAACAAAGCTGCGAGACTCTTGTGCCAGCTGTCGATCCACGACATGACCAAAATCATCACCAATGTTATAGATTCTGCCCATTACAGCTTGCTGTGGGGAGGTCACATCAATGTTGCCGACCAAAAATGTCTTCTTGTATTGGCTCTCATGGCAAGCATTTGCCGAAGGGTAGATGTCGATCCTTGCGGTGATCATTATATTGCCACTGCGTTTTTTCTCTTTTTCTACCAAGATGTAACGCACTTCATGATTGGTAAATTGAAACTCTTTCTTGTTTGCGTCGAGGTAGGGCGTGAGGTTGGCAATGCTACCAATGTCGGCTCCTGAGAACTGGATCGCTTTATATACCGCGTCTTCCAAAGCATGGACCCTTGCGGCGCTCTCTGACGATACGATGGCTGCGGTACCGGTAACTTCATACCACGAGGCATGAGCACTGAAGCTTATGGTTATCAGTGAACTTATTGAAAATAAGTAAGAAATTATTTTTTTCATCTATTCGTTACCAGTTGGGTATAAATATTGCTTAACAAATAACTATAAGCTTGAAGCTGACTTAAGTGCGTTTTTCTTAATCTGAACCATTAATGAAAAGCAAAGACTGTTCCAACATTGTAATCCATTGAAAAGAATAATGGTGAGAACATATTGGAACAGGGAGCACTAAACCTATCTGGAGATAAGAGAATGAAAAAATGGCTCGTAGTAATGAGTGTCATGTTATTGACCTCATGCGCTTATTCGCCAATCTATAACGGCAAGTCTGAATATTCAGGCAGTCAGTTTATGTTGATGGATAGCCCTCGTCATACCATGGATTTCTTCGTGGAAAGTATGACCGAAGATCTGATCATTTCGAATACGAGTATCTCAGCAAGAACTCCGATAGCGATTACGTCGTTTGTTGACCTGCAACACATGGACACAACGAACTGGCTAGGAAACTCGGTATCAGAAGGTTTCATTCATCAGTTTCAGCGTCGTGGCTTCAAGGTTGTTGATTTCAAAACAACAGGTTCTATTCAAGTGACCCACCAGGGGGATTTTGCGTTAAGCCGCGATTGGAAAGACTTAGCTCAAGAACAAGACGTACAGTACGTACTGACAGGCACTATGCTTCGCCAAGAAGGTGGTGTGTTAGTCAATGCTCGTGTAGTTGGCATGCAAACTCGCATTGTCGTGGCGACGGCACAAGGCTTCTTGCCTGCAGACCGTATTGGTCGTGACCTAGATACTCTAAACAGTATTCGAACTCAAGATGGCGTTATTATTCGTTCTGATCCAACGATCAGCCAGCCTTATACTGTTATTCTTCGCCCTTAGGAGTTCGAGATGAAGAAGTTAATATTTGTTGTTGCTGCTTTACTGCTTGTTGGCTGTCAGCCACTGCAAAACATGAGGCCAGACGACTACTTGGTTGCCGTTGGCTACGCGAGTATCAGTGAGCAGAAGGGACGTAACGATGAAGAAAGACGTATCCGTGCGATGAGAGCTTCCAAGATCGACGCCTATCGTGAACTTGCTGAACAAGTCTATGGTATGCGAGTGAGTGGTCGCGCAGAGCTGGAAGATCAACGCCTTGGTACAGAACGTACTTCTGGTGCGGTTGATGGTGTAATCCGCGGTGCAGAAGTGGTACGCAGCTACCCAGTGGGTGACAGCTATGTAACAGAGCTTCAGCTTGATATCCGTAAGATGGAACAGCTACGTAATTACGGTGAAGTTCAGCCTGTACCTGAAAAGAGACAACAAACGTTGTTCTAGCCTAATGATCATCTAGTTATAGGATTATCCAGTTATATTGGCTGCTCTCGTTTTCCAGATGGCGTATCGGCAACTAATAACTGATATGAATCATAAGCGGCAAGTATGAAAATACTTGCCGCTTTTTTGTATTTATTAATTCGTTCGGCACATTTACCGATCTAGTAGGAGCTTTGACGGATATCATGCTAAGGATAAGCTGAGACACAGATACAGGTACGAGCAGGAAGGTGACTAAAGATATTATTGAAGACAGGGGGCTTAATTATGCTTTTACGTTGGTTCCCAGCGTAGAAATCGTATGCGTTTGACCACCGGCATTGTAGGTCATGCCAATTTTCCCGTGGCTTTGCTGCATCATATTGCTGAGTTTTTTGAAGCTAAGGTGCGCTCGATTCAAGGCTTCGCCATTCACAAGGTTCGCTTGCTGGCAATCGTGCACTATGGACTGGATCTTAGTGACTAACTGAGCAAGTTCAGGATTCTCGGTCAGCTCTGAGATATTGGTATGGGCTGCGATTCGCTGATCGGTTGATCTTAGTTGTTCAACTAGGACCACTTTTTCTTTGGCGATTCGCTCAATATCGTTTGATTGTCGGCTCGTAATAGCGGTTTTCTCTGAACTTAATAATTCAGATAAGGCTTTGGCATTTTGAAGTTGGAAATTAACTAAATCTGCTAGTGCCGCCATAACGTAAACCTATTTATAACCTCGTGTGCTTTAAGACAATCACTTCAATCAAAAGTGAGTGCTGACTTAAAGACCTTTTAATTCATCTTCGAACTTGATCATGTTGTCTGCCAGTTTTTCTGGATCGACAGTGTATGAACCGTTCGCAATTGCTTCTTTGATCGCTGCTACTTTCACAGAATCAAAGCTTGGCTGTGCTGCCATATCTTGGTGAAGCTGACCAATCGCTTTGCCTTGTTGGCTCAGTGAAACCGCATCTTTGCTTGCTGGTGATTTAGTTGATACATCAGAGCGTGATGCCTCAGAACTAGAATCAGAGCGTACTGCTGATCGGTTAGTGGTCGTTAGGGTTTGCCCTGAACGAATATTATCAATGCCTGCCATAGTTAAGCCTTTTTTTTCAAAAATGGGAACCTGTACAGTCAATATCGACCAAGGGTTCGAATACTTTAGCAATTTTTAGCTCAATAGTCGAAAAGGGACAAAACACCGCAGCCAGTATATTTGGCGTTAGAGTTGAGGGTGAAATCGCTAACGATACCGTCAATTTTGAAGTAAAGAGTTAAAAGTAAACCGTGACTTCAGACATGCTGGTAACAATCCCTTCAATTATACGCTGTGATTTATCATTTTTCACTCTTACTTGATCACCCATAGAGCCATCGGTAAGCGCAGTTCCTTTGGTGGTAATGGTCATGCCACCTTTTACTGCCTGTATGATAACCTTCTCGTTTCGGCACACGACACAGATATCACCTCTTTCTACAACATCACCCGGTCTTAGGTTCTTTTTTACCTTAGCGCCGATGACCTGATGTGGAGCTGTGAAACCTTGGCGACGAAACTTGTTAAGAGAAATCATAGCGGTGGTGACATCGTATTGACCGACGATTTCGCCTCTCGCGAGTGAGCGAGTGGTGGTGACAAGAGGCACCGACATCGAAAGGCGAACGGGTACATAAACTCGCCACTCATCAGGAACACATTGCACTAAAACCGTAATACTGCTGCGGGTATTGGTGGTCGTTGAAGCGCTGGTCTCTAAAGGCACTGGGCAGTCTGTCGCTTTGATTCTTGAGTCAACATTTGCGGAATTAACAAAGAGTTCGCCACCTTGTGGCTGCTCAACCGTATCAAGGATATGTTGCTCCGCTGCAGACTGAATCATCTCAATTTGTTCTGGGGTCGCAGCTTGTACAAAAAAACTAAACAATATTGATAAAATGCCGATAAACTTAGCGACAGTTTTAAAAGTAGCTCTACACATTGCTATGGAAAGAGGTGGCAAATTTGTTTTATAATACGTCATTCCGTTTCTCTGGTGGTTCGTAGCCTGCAGTAGACTAACACTTTTTATACAAAAAAGTTTGATATGGAGATGAGCTCATGACGGGTATTCTTGATTCGGTGAATCAGCGTACGCAACTCGTCGGTCAAAACCGATTAGAATTACTAACCTTTCGCCTAATGGGGCGTCAGCGTTACGGCATTAATGTCTTTAAAGTAAAAGAAGTGCTTCAATGCCCTAAGCTGACAAAGATGCCAAACTTGAACCCACTGGTTAAAGGTGTAGCACACATTCGTGGCCAAACGATCTCTGTGATCGACTTGAGCTTAGCGATTGGTGGCCGTCCTACAACGGATGTTGAAAAGTGTTTTGTGGTTATCTCTGAGTTTAACCGAACCATTCAAGGTTTCTTGGTAAGTTCAGTAGAGCGCATTATTAACATGCACTGGGAATCGATTCTTCCGCCGCCAGATGGCGCAGGTAGAGCTAACTACCTGACAGCGGTAACCAACATTGATAATGAATTGGTAGAAATTCTTGATGTTGAGAAGATCCTTGCAGAAATTTCTCCTGTTGATGAAACAATGGACAGCAAGATTGCTGAAGATATTGCGAAAGTAGAACAAGAGAAAGAACTGGTTCGCCGCATCTTGATTGCTGATGACTCGACCGTTGCTCGTAAGCAGGTTCAGCGTGCTATTGAGTCGATTGGTTTTGAAGTTATCTCGGTGAAGGATGGTAAAGAAGCCTATGAGAAGCTGATGCAGATGTCATCAGAAGGCAGTATTTACGATCAGATTTCATTGGTGATTTCTGATATCGAAATGCCAGAAATGGATGGATACACGCTGACTGCCGAGATTCGTCGTCACGCCGAACTTAAAGATTTATACGTAATTTTACACTCATCGTTGAGTGGTGTATTTAACCAAGCCATGGTTGAGCGTGTTGGAGCTAACTCCTTCATCGCTAAATTCAACCCGGATGAGCTTGGTGCAGCGGTAAAAGCTGCGTTAACTAACTAAAAGAGACATTAATGACTGCTATAACAATAAGTGATCAAGAGTATCGCGATTTCAGCCGTTTCTTAGAATCTCAATGTGGCATTGTATTAGGTGACAGCAAGCAGTATTTAGTACGCAGTCGTCTAAGCCCATTAGTAACGAAGTTTAAGTTAGCTTCGTTATCTGATTTGTTGAGAGATGTAGTAACAGGTCGAAACCGTGAGCTGCGTGTGGCTGCTGTCGATGCCATGACGACGAACGAGACACTTTGGTTCCGTGATACTTACCCGTTTGCTGTGCTGGCGGATAAGCTTCTACCGGAAATAGCGGCAAATAAACGTCCTATTAAGATTTGGTCTGCGGCAAGCTCTTCAGGCCAAGAAGCATACTCAATGGCAATGACGATTCTTGAAACTCAAGCTCGTAAGCCAGGTATGCTGCCAAATGTATCGATTACCGCAACTGACATCTCAGCAAGTATGTTGGATATGTGCCGTACTGGCGCTTACGACAACCTTGCATTGGGACGTGGACTTTCTCCAGAGCGCCGTCGTACTTTCTTTGAAGATGCGGGCGATGGCCGTATGAAAGTGAAAGATAACGTCAAGCGCATGGTGAACTTCCGCCCTCAGAACCTGATGGACAGCTATGCATTGTTAGGCAAGTTCGACATTATTTTCTGTCGTAACGTGCTGATTTACTTCTCGCCTGATATGAAGTCAAAGGTACTTAACCAGATGGCAAATAGCCTGAACCCTGGTGGGTACTTACTATTGGGCGCGTCTGAATCGTTAACAGGCTTAACCGATCGTTTTGAAATGGTTCGCTGTAATCCAGGCATCATCTACAAATTAAAGTAACGAGCGGCACCGATATTAGGTGTAAGGTTACCGTCTAAATTTAAAACCTAGCCAAGTGCTGGGTTTTCTTTTTCCTGCTTAAGCTATATCTTTAAGTCAGAGTGACATTCCAATTTACTCTATTTTTTGGCTTGTATATTGCAAGTTTACCCACGAGTAACCTGTAAAAGTATTGATAGACCGCCTTGTTTCAAAAGTTGGTATATATATTGCTTTGGTTATTTCATAACAGTCAGTTCTTGAGTTGAGGTTTACATGGCTATTTCTTTTGACAATGCTTTGGGCATTCACCAGCACACAGTTGGTGTACGTGAGCGTAACGCTGAGGTGCTTTCCACCAATATCGCGCAAGCAAACACGCCTGGGTATAAAGCAAAGGGATTAGACTTTAAGAAATCACTGCAAGCGGCAAGTTCTGGGGCAAGCATTGGTCTTAGCCGTACAGATGGTCGGCACATTTCTGCCTCAACAACGGTGAATGGGGAAACGAAGTATCGAATTCCTACACAACCTGATACAGGAGATGGCAACACGGTTGATTTGGATTTGGAAAGAAACCTTTTCATGCAAAACCAAATTAGGCATCAAGCCTCTCTCGACTTCCTAGGAAGTAAGTTCAAGAATTTAACTAAAGCGATTAAAGGGGAATAATTAGATGAGCTTATTTAATGTATTCAATGTGACTGGTTCTGCGATGAGTGCTGAATCTGTTCGTCTAAATACGACCTCGAGCAACCTTGCAAACGCGGACAGTGTAAGTAGTTCTGCTGAAGAAACTTACAAGGCTCGCCACGCAGTGTTCGGCGCTGAGTTAAATAAAGCACGCAACAGTGACCACACTGTGCCTGTGAAAGTACTAGGTATTGTAGAAAGCGATAAACCGCTGAGCGCGGAGTACAACCCGGATCACCCATTAGCGAACAACGAAGGCTATATCTACAAGCCTAACGTGAACGTTATGGAAGAGATGGCAAACATGATTTCGGCATCACGTGCATACCAAACGAACGTACAGGTTGCTGACTCGAGTAAACAAATGCTGCTGCGTACGCTGCAGATGGGTCAATAAGGATAAGGAGGTAGCACATGGCTGGAATCAACAACAATGTTGGTCAAAGCGGCTTGTCCTATGTTGACCAGCTGAAGAGTCTTCAAGATGGCGCTAAGAAGCCCGACGAAACAACAGGTAAGCAGGATCTTAAACAAGAAGACTTCTTATCTTTGTTGACTAAGCAACTAGCACAACAAGACCCTTTCAAGCCGGTTAGCAATGACCAGATGATTGCGCAAATGGCTTCATTTGCGACCGTAGATGGCATTGGCAAAATGAATACACAGTTTGAAAGCTTGAATTCATCAATGACCTCTAACCAAGCACTTCAGGCATCCTCTTTGGTTGGCCGTGATGTATTGGTTCCTGGTGCGGCAGGTGTAAAACCCGGTGATGGCGGTATGGCGGCAATGGTTAAGCTTCCTCAGGCAATGGACAATGTAATGGTCCGTGTTGAGAACGAAGTTGGCCAATTAGTTCGCACATTTGATATCGGCTCTAAACCATCTGGTGATACACGTGTTGAATGGGACGGAAAAGACGAAGACGGTAACCCATTGCCGGCCGGTAAATACAACGTGAAAGCGTCAGGTTTGCTGGATGGCGAGAACACAGAGTTCCAAGTTTCCAGTTATGCGAACGTGAACAGTGTGCTTCTTGGTAAGGGCGATGGCAACGTACTACTCAATCTGGCTGGTTTCACATCGCCAGTACGACTTGCTGAAGTACTAGAAGTTGGTAAAGCGTAGCTCTTTATTGAGTGACTATGCTAGCTAGATAGATTAGGAGAATAATGGAATGTCATATGTAGCTTTAAGCGGCCTATCCGCTGCACAATTAGACCTGAATACAACCAGTAACAACATTGCGAACGCAAACACATTTGGCTTTAAAGAGTCTCGTGCCGAGTTCGGTGATGTTTATTCAAGCTCGTTGTTCACTAACGCAAAAACGACGGCAGGTGGCGGTGCGCAAGCTAGCCAAGTGGCGCAACAGTTCCACGAAGGTTCAAGTATTTATACGAACAACCCAATGGACTTACGTGTAAGTGGTACAGGTTTCTTTGCAGTATCGAAAGACCGCATGGTGCCAGAGATTAACGAATTAACGCGTAATGGTGCATTTCACTTAAACAAAGACAACTACATGGTTACCGCTAACGATGAGTTTCTTTTAGGTTACGATGTTGATCCAAACTCGGGTGAAGTTCTTTCTTACGCGCCAAAGCCTCTCGACATTCCTGCTGAGTTTGGTAAACCAAAACAGACAGAAAACATTGAAGTAGGGGTTAACCTTCCTGCAAACGGTGATCTTAAAGACCCGGCTGCATTTAACTACCAAGATGCTGATACTTATAACCGTGCAACGTCTTCGACGGTATACGATTCTATGGGTCAGTCTTACAAGTTAACGACTTACTACCTCAAAGATCAGACTCAACCAAACACTTGGCAAACGTACTACACCATGTCAGATGAGAACGGTGAAAAGCCGGTCAACATTACTGGTGGTGATGCGACGAATGCACAAGGTCATGTTGGTCACACTATGAAGTTCAACAATGACGGTACGTTAGCAAGCCTGAACAATGGTCAGCCGATTAACTCGGAACCACTGGGTGCTGGTGCGAACCCTATTGACTTGAACGGTGCTGATCCAACTCAAGTGCTTAAGTTTGGTCTAGATTCTTCAACTCAGTTTGCCGCTCCGTTTGAATTGACTAAATTTGATGAAGATGGTGCGACAACAGGTTTCTTAACAAAAATCGATTTCGATGAGTACGGCAGTGTTCTGGGTACTTACTCAAATGGTGAAAACGTGATGCTTGGCCGTGTAGGCTTGGTTCGTGTACCAAATGAGCAAGGTTTGGATAAGAAAGGCGGTACTCAATGGGATTCTACCAACGACTCTGGTGATAAGATCTGGGGTGAATCGAACAAAGGTTCATTTGGTAGCATCAACAACGGCTCGCTAGAGCAGTCGAACATCGATATGACTCAAGAACTGGTTGATTTGATTTCTGCTCAACGTAACTTCCAAGCGAACTCGCGTTCTCTAGAAGTACACAACCAGCTACAACAGAATATTCTTCAGATTCGTTAATCGTTTCGAGCGTTTGAATCATCTGCGAATACCCAATTCAATGTTATTGAATTGGGTATTGTTGTTTGTCTTCTTATTTGCCGCCCCTATTGCCGCACGGTAATGCCACTGGCAACAATTCTTTCTGAATGATCCTTTAATGATCACCCCTCCTTGTCCATTTTCTATTTAAATTATTGATAAATAACAGTTAAAAATATTGGCACAGTGTTTGCTTTGTAAGCTCTAGAAGATGATTTTTTGGAGCAAAATTATGGATCGCGCACTGTTTCTTGCCATGAGTGGCGCAAAGCAAAATATGCAGGCTTTGCAACTACGTGCAAACAACCTTGCCAACGTAAGTACAACGGGTTTCCGTGCTGATTTAGCACAAGCACGTTCAATGCAAGCGTATGGCGAAGGCATGCCTACTCGTGTTTTCAGCATGACAGAGCGTCCTGGTCATAATTTCGCGCAAGGTAGTGTGGTTACCACAGGCCGAGATCTCGATGTTACCGTTCAAGGTGATGGTTGGATTTCAGTTATGGATAACACCGGCCGCGAAGGTTTAACGCGTAACGGTAACCTTAAGGTTGACCAAAACGGTTTGCTAACCAATGCAAGTGGCCATTTGGTGCTAGGTGAAAACGATGCACCAATCACACTGCCCATCCCAATCAGTAAAGTAGAAATTGGTACTGACGGTACGATTTCGGTGATTCCTCAAGGCGCTCCAGCTGAAGAATTGGCCGTCGTTGATCGTATTAAGCTTGTGCGTCCAGACAACCAAAGTTTGTTTAAAGATACGAATGGTCTATTCCGTTCGAAAAACCCAGATCAGGCATACGAAGCAGATGCAGCGGTAACGTTGCTAAAAGGTGCTATCGAAGGCAGTAACGTAAATGCCGTAGGTGAAATGACCAGCCTAATTGACTTACAACGTCAATTTGAAATGCAGGTCAAGATGATGAGCACAGCAGAGGAAATGGACAAGTCGTCTGATTCACTGCTTCGTATGAGCTAATAGAATTTAAAGGACATTGCTATGCATCCAGCATTATGGGTAAGTAAAACGGGTTTAGACGCCCAACAAACCAATATCTCAACGATTTCGAACAACCTTGCCAACGCCTCGACCATTGGTTTTAAAAAGAGTCGCGCGGTATTTGAAGATCTGTTCTACCAGAATATTAATCAACCGGGTGGTCAATCATCTCAGAATACTGAGCTGCCAAGTGGTTTGATGCTGGGTGCCGGTTCTAAGGTCGTCGCAACTCAAAAAGTGCACACTCACGGTAATGCACAAACGACGTCTAACAGCCTAGACATGATGATTGAAGGCGACGGTTTCTTCCAAGTTGAAATGCCAGACGGTGAAACAGGTTACAGCCGCAATGGTCAGTTCACACTGAACGGTGAAGGCGCGATCGTAACGTCGGGCCAAGGTTACCCTCTACAACCAGAAATCGTGATTCCTGAAGACGCGATCTCAGTAACGGTTGGTAACGACGGTGAAGTATCGGTTCGTCTACGTGGTGAGCAAAACAACGTCGTGGTTGGTCAAATTACCATTACTGACTTTGTAAACCCGGGTGGTCTAGAGCCAGTAGGTCAAAACCTTTACTTGCCAACTGGCGCGAGTGGCGACCCACAAGAGGGTGTTCCGGGTTTTGATGGCCTAGGTAACATTCGCCAGTCGATGCTAGAGACATCGAACGTAAACGTAACCGAAGAGCTGGTAAACATGATTGAAGCTCAGCGTGTATACGAAATGAACTCGAAAGTTATCTCGTCAGTAGACAAGATGATGAGCTTTGTTAACCAACAGCTGTAATTGGTTTATTCGCCGTTTACTTTTTAATTAATCGATCTGTTTTTGCTAATTGACCCATTTACCACTGCCTGCTGAGAGTATATCGCCATGAAACGTATTTTTTGTTTAGCTTTGTTTATGTCTATGTCGGGGTGTGCTGTGCTGGACCCGATTGAGACTCCGGCAGAAGAAAATGCAACCACAGTGGTTGATGCTGTGGAAGGTGATAAGTCGGCTGAAGAGAGCTCAGGCATTATTGACACGCTTCGTGGTAGAACCGACCCAATTGCTGGTGACCCTGCATGGGCGCCAATCAACCCAAAGCAGAAACCAGAGCATTACGCAGCGGCAACGGGCTCACTGTTCAATGTGAACCACATTGGCAGCATGTATGACGACTCAAAACCGCGTGGTATTGGTGACATCATTACTGTGGCGCTAGATGAGAATACTCGAGCGACTAAAAAAGCCAACGCAGACATGTCTAAGTCGAATGATGCATCGATGGAGCCACTGGCTGTTGGTGGTCAAGAGCTGACGATCGACAAGTACAACTTCTCTTACGATCTGAGCAACACCAATACCTTTGCGGGTGATGCGTCAGCCAACCAAAGTAACAGCATCAGCGGCTACATTACCGTTGAAGTCATCGAAGTATTAGCTAATGGCAACCTAGTGGTTCGTGGTGAGAAGTGGATGACACTGAACACCGGCGATGAGTACATCCGCCTAAGCGGCACCATCCGTCCAGACGATATTGACTTCGAAAATACCATCGCTTCAAACCGTGTTTCTAACGCACGAATTCAGTACTCAGGGACTGGCGTACAGAAAGATATGCAAGAGCCTGGATTCTTGGCACGATTCTTTAATGTATCACTGTAGAGCTTGAGAGGGTGTCGACATACTGACAGCCTCTATCACGCAGCCATATTTAGCTAAGCTATTATAAATTAAAGCAATACAGACAGGTTACTCAATGAAAAAACTAACACTCGTACTATTCGGCATGCTATTTCTTGCCACCAGTGCACATGCTGCGCGGATCAAAGACGTGGCAAAAGTGGCGGGTGTTCGTAGTAACCAACTTGTCGGTTATGGTTTGGTGACTGGTTTGCCGGGTACAGGTGAGACAACTCCCTTTACCGATCAAACGTTTAACGCGATGCTGCAAAATTTTGGCATTCAATTGCCGCCCGGCACTAAGCCAAAAACCAAAAACGTAGCGGCAGTAATTGTTACCGCTGAACTTCCGGCATTCTCTAAGCAAGGTCAGGAAGTTGACGTAACCGTTTCTTCTATCGGTTCAGCAAAAAGCCTTCGTGGTGGTACCTTGCTGCAGACCTTCCTGAAAGGTCTAGACGGTCAGGTGTATGCAGTCGCGCAAGGTAACTTGGTGGTAAGTGGCTTTAGTGCGCAAGGTAACGACGGTTCCAAGATTGTCGGTAACAACCCTAACGTCGGTATCATCTCTAGCGGTGCAACAGTAGAACAAGAGATACCAACCCCATTCGGCCGTGGCGACTACATCACCTTTAACTTAATTCAATCTGATTTCACAACGGCTCAGCGTTTGGCTGATGCGGTTAACAACTTCTTAGGTCCACAAATGGCGTCTGCGGTTGACGCGACTTCTGTAAAAGTTCGCGCACCTCGAGAAATAAGCCAACGCGTGGCTTTCCTGTCGGCAATCGAAAACATTGAATTTGATCCTGCAGAGGGCTCTGCAAAAATCATTGTAAACTCTCGTACCGGTACCATTGTGGTAGGTAAGCACGTTCGTCTAAGAGCGGCGGCGGTCACCCACGGTGGTATGACGGTTGCAATCAAAGAAAATCTCAACGTAAGCCAACCAAATGCATTCT
The DNA here is from genome assembly GCF_041472995.1 of Vibrio sp. 10N.261.46.A3. Taxonomy (NCBI): domain Bacteria; kingdom Pseudomonadati; phylum Pseudomonadota; class Gammaproteobacteria; order Vibrionales; family Vibrionaceae; genus Vibrio; species Vibrio sp. 10N.261.46.A3. Next base: position 16,695 of record NZ_JBFRRH010000149.1, read on the forward strand.
CTGGTGGCCAAACGGTAGTGGTTCCTGATTCTGATATCGAAATCACGGAAGGCGATGGCAAGATGTTCAAATTTGAACCTGGCCTAACGCTGGACGATTTGGTCCGCGCAGTCAATGAAGTGGGCGCTGCACCTTCTGATTTAATGGCAATCCTTCAAGCACTGAAACAAGCGGGTGCGATTGAAGGCCAGTTGATCATTATCTAAAGGGGCAAAGCATGATTAAGAATAACAATGACATCGGCTTTATTCACGATATCGGTAGCCTAGACCGCCTTCGTCAACAAGCGGTAAATGGTGAAGAAGGCAGCGAGAAAGAAGCATTAACCGCTGCGGCAAAACAGTTTGAATCGATTTTCACCTCGATGTTGTTTAAGTCGATGCGCGATGCTAACTCGAGCTTTAAGTCGGATATGCTGAATAGCCAGAATGAGCAGTTCTATCGTCAGATGCAAGATGACCAAATGGCGAGTGAGTTGAGCGCTTCAGGTTCGTTAGGTCTTGCGGATATGATCGTAGCTCAGCTAAGCGCAGGCCAAGCAAGCGATGCGTCTGAAGAGAAAGTTCGCAGTGAAGGCTTTGATGCTTCATTGCAAAGACCACAATACTCAGGCCGTTCGGAAGAGCGAGTGTCAGACGTTCAACCTGCGCAAGCTATGTCAGCAACAGATATGCAAGCAGTAAAACAGCCAGTATCCTTTGATTCTCCAGAATCGTTTGTGACCTCAATGAAGCCTTACGCTGAAAAAGCGGCAAGTGCGCTTGGTGTGGACTCGTCTCTACTATTGGCACAAGCAGCTCTTGAAACGGGTTGGGGTTCTAAAATGGTTAAGAACTCTTTGGGCAACAGTAATAACCTATTCAACATCAAAGCAGACAGAAGTTGGAAGGGCGATAAGGTCGCTACGCAGACGCTTGAGTTCCATGGCAAAACAGCCGTTAAAGAGTCGGCTTCTTTCCGTTCTTACTCAAACTTTGAAGATAGCTTTAACGACTATGTGAAGTTCTTGAACGAAAACCCAAGATACGAAACGGCATTGCAGCATCAAGGTAACTCAGAGAATTTTATCAAAGGTATTCACCAAGCAGGTTACGCAACCGACCCTAACTATGCAGACAAGGTTTTGCGAGTGAAAGCCAAGATTGACGAGATGAACTAGCGTTATTGAATGTACTCGGGAGCTTGCCATTGGCAGGCTTTTTTCTTATCTGCCACCTCAAAGTTTGCTGAGAAATCTGTCGTTATCTCCTTACACTTCAATTAATTATTGTCTTTTAGCTCTCGCTTATCCCTATTGGCACATATATTGCTTTTTAAACTGGTAGTTAATCAGTTTATCCTGATTTTGTTAAGTTTTTTGGGGGCATTATGGCGTCGGATCTTCTGAATGTAGGGGCACAAAGTGTTCTTACTGCTCAGAGACAGCTAAACACCACAGGTCATAACATTTCTAACGCCAACACAGAGGGCTATAGCCGCCAATCTGTGATTCAAGGTGTGAATGACCCGCGTCAATACGGTGGCCAAAGCTACGGTATGGGTGTGCATGTGGAAAATGTTCGCCGCTCTTGGGACCAATTTGCCGTCAACGAACTTAACTTATCGACAACCAATGCCGCCAATAAAGGCGACACCGAAGCTAACCTCGATATGCTGTCGAGTATGCTGTCATCGGTTGCTTCGAAGAAGATTCCAGAAAACCTAAATGAATGGTTTGATTCGGTTAAAACATTAGCCGATACACCGAATGATGTCGGTGCTCGAAAAGTTGTACTAGAAAAGGCTGGACTACTCAGCAAGACGTTAAATGAATTCCATGAAACGGTTCGTCAACAGTCTGATTCTACAAATAAAAAATTAGATATGGGTATCGAGCGAGTTAACCAACTTGCGTACGAGATCCGTGATGTTCAGCGCTTAATGATGCGGACTCCTGGGCCTCATAATGACCTACGAGATCAGCATGAAAAGTTGATTAATGAGCTTTCTGGCTACACCAAAGTCACGGTGACACCACGCTCAAATGCCGAAGGGTTTAATGTCCATATTGGTAATGGCCACACCTTGGTCTCTGGTAGTGAAGCAAGCCAATTAAAAATGGTTGATGGTTTGCCCGATGCACATCAGCGCCGCCTAGCGATTGTTGAAGGTAAGTCTTTAAAACCGATCACCAGCAGTGATATCGACGGAAAAATCGGCGCCATGCTAGACATGCGTGACGAACATATCCCGGCAATCATGGATGAGCTTGGTCGTTTGGCGACCGCGTTTTCATACGAGGTCAATAGTCTTCAAGAACAAGGTTTGGATCTTAACGGCAACGTAGGTAAGGACCTGTTTACCGACGTGAACTCAGAGCTGGTGGCAAAATCTCGTGTCACGGCTAGCGGGCAATCGAAAGCAGATGTTGCGGTATACATTGATGATACCTCTGCCTTAAAAGGCGGTGAGTATGGACTGAAATACGATGGTAGTGACTATGTCGTGACTAAGCCGAACGGTGAGACCGTTAAGATGGCGACCGACTCTAGCGGTAGTGCTTTTTATCTTGATGGCATGCGAGTAGAAGTACGTAACCCTCCAGAACTAGGAGGGAAGCTGTTACTGCGTCCAACGCGCAATTTTGCTGCTCAAATACAGATGGAAACCAAAGACCCGAAAGACATTGCCGCGCAAAGTTATGAGGCATCGACCACGTTTGCTAAGGGTACAGCGGGATTCAAAATCCTAGAAGCAGGTCAATTGCGTGAGTTTGAAGTGATTGTCTCACCAAAAGGTGAGCAGTTTGCTGTGACGGATCCGAAGGGCAACATTTTAATGCAGCCGCAACCGTATCCGCCACAAGGACCAGTGACTATCAACGGCACAACGTTTGAGCTTACACCCGGCGCGGTGGCAAACGATAAGTTTACGGCAAACCTTGTCCCATCAGAAGGTGACAACGGTAACCTGCGTAAGCTGCAAGATCTTCAAACAGGAAAGCTGTTGAATGATGGTGAGTCTACGATTTTAGACCTTTATCATAACTTGAATACTAATACGGGCTTGAAGTCTTCAACGGCAAATCGCCTGAGTGATATTGCGACATTAGAAAAACAGTCGGCTCAAGAACGTATTGCTTCTATCTCGGGAGTAAACCTCGATGAAGAAGCGGCAAATATGATGAAATTTCAGCAAGCGTATATGGCTTCTTCACGCATCATGCAAGCAGCCAATGACACGTTTAACACTATTTTGGCTCTGAGATAGGAAGGTATAAATGTTGAATCGTATCTCTAGCTTCCATAATTATCAGTCGGTACAAAATGACTTGCGCCGTCAAGAGAACAAGGTGCATCACAACCAAGCGCAACTTGCTTCGGGTAAGAAGTTACAGTCGCCAAGTGATGACCCATTAGCGACGCACTATTTGCAGAACATTGGTCAGCAGTCAGAACAGCTTAAACAGTATGTAGATGCGATTACTCTAGTCAGAAACCGTCTTGAGCATCATGAGGTATTGGTTTCTAACACTGAAGGCTTTGCTGATGAAGCAAAACGAACCGTGATGGAAATGATCAACGGTGCGCTTTCTCCAGAAGATCGTTTAGCTAAGAAGCGTGAAATTCAAGAACTGGCGAATAACTTCCTGCATTTAGCCAACTCTCAAGATGAGTCGGGTAACTACACATTTGCGGGTACTAAACCAAAGAATCAGCCTTTCTTTCGAGATAATCAAGGAAACGTGACTTATCAAGGTGATGACTACCAACGCAAGATGCGTGTGGCAAGTAGCTTTGAAATGGCGATGAATGATCCGGGCAGCAAGATGTTTATGGAAATAGACAACCCGTTCGGTGACTACGAGCCTCAGTATGAACTTGAGTCTGCTTCTGAGTTATTGCTGGAGCGCGCGACCAACAGAACCAAAGATTCATCAACGTACAAAGTGACGTTTGTGGATATGCAGACCGGAAATTACGCCTACCAGCTTGAGAAAGATGGAACAGTAGTCGCCGCGGAAGATTTTGATCCTTCGACAGGCATTGTCTACGAAGGGCTGAATATCCAACTTAAAGGCCAGATCACGAAAGGTGACTCGATCACCTTAGAGCCGAGAAAGACATTCTCTATCTTTGATACGTTTAAAGAAGCCGCTGAACAGGCTGAAAACCCAGTACCGGATGCATCGGCGACGGCGAAATTGCACCAAGTAACCGAAGAGTTCCATGCCGCGTTTATTCATTTAACCAAGGCAAGAACCGATGTTGGTGCACGTTTAAGTACGCTGGATATTCAAGAGCAGCAACATGAAGATTTTAAGTTGTCTTTAGCAAAAGCAAAAAGCAACTTTGAAGACTTGGATTACTCGAAAGCGATCATTGAGTTCAATGAAAACTCTCGAGCACTACAGGCTTCTCAACAAGCGTTTGGCAAAACCAAAGACCTGACCTTGTTTAACTATATTTAATGATCAATCGGTATTTAATGGTGGCTTGTCGATCACCATGGCGTTGATTCCTTGCCGTATGTGCTATGCCATACGTGCGAATAACGCCTCAGTTTGCCGCTTTTTTGTACGAAGCATGATGTTTCTAGAATAGCGGCAAAAAACGGCAATAAGGAAGGTGAATGTTTTTCATCTTCTGATATTAGAAAATCATAATTGCGCAGTGTTGTTTGTAAGCTTCTGATTTTTAGATAATTAAAAAATTATTTATATGATATTAAACTTGGCATACAACTTGTATCTGTGTTGGTTATAAATGATTAATACAGATCTTAAACCTTGTATAGGGTTTATCGAGTAATACACGGTCAGTGCTTATCCATATGAGAGTAAAGCTGGCCGCTTCGCAGAAACTTTGCGAACTCATAAGGAGAGCAAAATGGCTATCAATGTAAGCACTAACGTATCTGCTATGACAGCACAGCGTTACCTGAATAAAGCATCTAATGACTTAGCGACTTCTATGGAGCGTTTGTCATCGGGTCACAAGATTAACAGCGCAAAAGATGATGCAGCGGGTCTGCAAATCTCGAACCGCTTAACCGCTCAATCTCGTGGTCTTGATGTAGCAATGCGTAATGCCAATGACGGTATTTCAATTGCTCAAACCGCAGAAGGCGCGATGAACGAATCAACCAACGTATTACAACGTATGCGTGACCTAGCGATTCAATCATCAAACGGCACTAACTCTCCTGCGGAGCGTACGGCACTGAACGAAGAGTCTATGGCACTTCAAGATGAGCTTAACCGTATCGCGGAAACTACATCTTTTGGTGGCCGTCGTCTATTGAACGGTTCATTTGGTGAAGCATCGTTCCAGATTGGTTCTAATTCTGGTGAAGCGATGATCATGGCTCTGACGAGCATTCGTGCCGATGACTTCCGTATGGGTGGTACAACGTTTGATTCTGAAAACGGCAAAGACAAGAGCTGGGAAGTGCCTGCACAAGCTCGCGATCTTAAGTTCGAATTCAAAACTAAAGCGGGTGAAGACATCGTTTTAGATATCAACACCAAAGCGGGCGATGATATCGAAGAGCTTGCGACTTACATTAATGGTCAGTCTGATCTTGTGAACGCATCGGTTACTGATGATGGTCGTATTCAACTATTCGTTGCTGAACCTGACCTTGAAGGCGCAATGTCTATCTCTGGTGGTCTAGCGTCTGAGCTAGGTATTAAGAGTGAAGGCCGCGCAACCTCTGTTCAAGATGTTAGCTTAACCAGCGTTGCGGGTTCACAGAACGCTATTAGCGTGATTGATTCTGCAATGAAGTACGTGGATTCACAGCGTGCTGATTTGGGTGCAAAACAGAACCGTCTAAGCCACAGTATTAATAACTTGGCAAACGTACAAGAGAACGTAGACGCTTCAAACAGCCGAATCAAAGATACGGACTTTGCGAAAGAGACGACGCAAATGACCAAATCACAAATTCTGCAACAAGCAGGTACTTCGATACTTGCTCAAGCAAAACAGTTGCCTAACTCTGCGATGTCATTATTGCAATAGTTATTGGTTGAACTTGCTGCTCGTGTTCAGACGTGAACCATGCAGCAAGGGAAACTGGCAAGCATACTTACTATTGAGTGTTTAGCTCTCTCATCTCTCACCTGCTATCCATTTTTACAGTAAGAATGCAACGGCAAGTCGGAAATGTGTTCATTTCTCGATGATCTCCACACAGGCTCTGACGCGCCAACTAGCCCCGGTTCTCTGTAAGCGTCTTTAAATCG
>NZ_JBFRRH010000150.1:0-28031 GCF_041472995.1 Vibrio sp. 10N.261.46.A3
AAGCCAGTTTTATCCCAGTACAGCACTTTGATTTTGTCACGCTGTTTATTGGTGAACAGGAACAGTGCGCCGCTTCCCAAGGATAAATCGGTGTCACTTTCGATAATCGCCGCGAGGCCATTGATGGACTTTCTAAAATCGACACTCTCACGATACAGATAAATCTCTGGTGCGCTGAGCATATGTTTCATGACAAGGCTCCAATGAGTTCTGCCAGGTAGGCAGCGGGCGTGCCTTGAGGAATGCTCAACTCCACATCATTGATGAGAAGTGTCATGTTAGCGGTGGCTATTTGAGCTTGATATTTCGTTGTCTTTTCGACGACCTCTGCCCGTACAAAGCCTTGAGAGATATTCGCTTTTTTAAGTTGCTGGCGCTTAGCATAAAACGTTGAGGGGTTGAGTTCATTGAGCTTACAAAATGCAAGCGTTGACAATGAACTCGATTCAGACTGCTCGATGAGCGTTTGCCATTCTTGATTAGTGTGTCGTTTTCCCATTTCAAATCTCCTCATGGTCGGAGACTTGATCTTATTCTTCGCGCTAGGCGATTAGAATGCGGGTTTTATGGAGCGCTTACGCTCCTTGATATAATCTAATGATTTTGTTAGTTCGCACAATCAACTAAGTCACTACCACCGCTTGACCACGTGCCACATTGCTTACTATGTGTGCCATTCTGGTAATAGGTAGAGATAGTGTAAGTGTCATCGGAATCATGAGTCGATATAATTTGCTCTCCATTATCAGTGTACTCATTCATTACGCGAGACCAAGAAGAAGCGCCGTACCCCTCATTGTTATCAAAAGTTGTCGTTATATAGTCAAGAGCATCCAGCTCAGAGCCATCAAGCGTTTCGATATCATCACTAAGTCCAATTAGATGCTCCATACCAGATGAAGCCCCATTGTAAAAACCGTGAGTGGATTGTGTGTATGGCGCGTCAGTGCCAGTGTGGTAAACTTTGGTAAGAAGTGATTGAGCGATATTATTAGTCACCCTATCTAGTTGCTTACAGCTATCCCAATCTGAACTAAGCATGATACTCGCTGTATTCGATACACCATAAACCACCGCTCCGCGTTGTAGGTATGTCTCACTAATGCCACAACTGTGCTCTGGATTATCAGTAGACCAATTGTTTGTTGCATGAAGGCTGACCATTTCTTCATATTCGATGTCATCAGTAAAGCGTGTTGCTTGAGATTGCTTGCTGTAAAGGGCCTGCTTTACGCTAAGGTCACTCGACATAGCATCGATAGTTTCCAACCAGTTGCCCATCTTGGCTTGTACGAACTCACGACGATACCAGTTGTCATCGTATTCGTCATTCCCTTCGCGTTTCATTCCAAGGAAGTACTCAACAAAAACATAGTTAGCGTCTGGATAAGCTTCTTCAAGCTCTAAGGTTTCAGCATAAGACGCTTGTAGTCCCGGAACTAAATCTTGTGCAAGTTGATGTAAGTCGGTATCACCGCTTTCTACGTAGTCACTGTAGAGTTCATCAACGGTTACGTTATAGCGCTGAGCAACTCGAATTTCTTGCTGCTCTAATCGTGTAGTGATGTCGTCACGTAAATGCTTTTGCGCAACGATGGTATCACATGACAAAGCGGTTCCAGTGCTAGCGAGCTCCTTTTCAACGGAGTCCCAAACGATGGAGGTGAGTGGTGTTAAGTTAAGCAAATCTTCATCGGTGCTCATTGCAAAACTAGGAGGGGACACCATGGTGTACGCTTCTGTAATCGGCGTGTCAGGATAATCTGAATCAATTGCACCAACAGGAACATGAGTAACCGTAGGTACGTATTGTGAGCACTCAGAAAGGGTGTCGTTCACCTCTAGATTGAAGTCTCCATTTTCACCCGTTATTGTACTTGGTTCGCCTTCATCAAGCTTGCCACTAAAGTTTAAATCTAGAAAAACAGTTGCCCCAGAGATGTAACCGTCAATGACCTTGCCGGTCAGAGTTGTAGAAGCGTTTCCACCGTCAGAGCTAGAGCCTCCACTCCCGCCACAAGCGGCGAGGGAAGTGGCGAGGGAAGTGGCCAAAAGTGTTTTAACGTGTTTATTCATTATATGTCCTTCTTTTTAAGCAGAGTTATTTTCGCAAAAATATAAAACGGCAACATTGCTCTGAGTGGTTTTTTTATAAGGTGTGGTACGTTTGATTTTAATTCGGATGAGATTTAGAAGGTGTAAACAAAGGCGCCAGCCGTTGACGTCACTTCAATTTCTTTCACGTTATCGACGGTGCAGTTGTCGCTGTAACCCGTGTAGGTTTCACCGAACTTCAATGAAACGTTTCTAGAGAGCTCTGAGGCAGTACCAGCAGGAATACGACAATTACCTCTATTAATCACAACGTCGGTGATGACGGTGTTATCGGTAATCGCTTGTAGGTCAAAGACTAAGCTTCCCCAATGAGAGTTGGTGGAGATCGAGACTTCTATATCCGCAACGGCTTCAGGAGATTCTTCCTGCTCAGTGCATCCAGTGGCTCCTATAAACAGGGCCATCGTGACTGTGTATCGAACAGACTGGTTGAGTCGACGTTTTATTTTTGTCATGGGTTTACTCTCCTCATTGGTGAGTGAAATTCTGGATAGCCTGTCCCTTCGTGAGTCTGCATGAACTGTTCAACATTGAAGTCGACGGGATAGGTAAATGAAAATGTCGATACACTGGCCTCATCGATGAGTGGTAAGGCAACGGTGTGTATTGGATGTTGGTCGGATAACCGAAAGAGCAGCAAGAGCGCGTCGCACTGAACCGAGAGCCCCAGTGGTTCAATGAGCGTTTGCTCCTGCTGCAAAGCTTGGCTAGAGACCTTTAGCATTCGGTTGTTAAGTAATGCTTCATGGACTGACCCTAAGACTTGCTGCTGCTTGTTACTCCAGCTTCTCGTATTAGGTAGGTTGAGGTGTACTTTGCTTAGCCAAAGTCGTTCTTTTGAAATGGCTGAAGCCTTACCCGGTAAGGGGTTGTCTCTCTCCAAGGGCCGACCCTGTCCATAATTCAGTGCATCAGGAATAAGCGGCTGTAAGTACTTGTCGGTCAGTTGCCAATAGAGCATTTCTTGCTCGTTTAACTTCAGTAATTGCTCGGATGTTTTTCGGTAAAGATGAGGCATGCTCACCGAATTACATTCAACGTTAAACACTTCAACGATCACTTCATCAAGGTAGCGTTTGATACTGCGTGTGGTGCGGTGGATATCGATTAGGGCTAACTGCTGCTGCAACTCCCTAACGGTGATCCATCGATGTTGAGGAATAAGCATCAGCGTGTGCAGCAAAGCAGATAACCCTTCAATGCTGGTTTTATTGCTCATGACTACTCTCTCAATACATAGCGCTCCACACCGGAGTCGGACATTTAATGTTGGGAGGATAGGGGTGGGTTCGACACATAATGTCCAACGGTTAAAACGTCATCAATCGACTTAACGAAAGCGTGAGTCGATTAACATTATCGATGGTTGTTTTTATCTCTCAGCTCTGAGATGGCTACCAATAACCCAATCAGCAGCACCACGAGAAAGCCTAAAGTCGTTAGGGTTCCTATGGCACCAAAGAAAGGGGAAAGAGAAAGTAACGTGATGAGGGCAGAGATAAGTTTGATGGTTTGTAGAAGAAGGGAAGTCATGAGTTATTGCGGAGTAAGAGTAATATCGTTGAATGCCTCCATCTCAACGTATGCGAGAAAATTACTCTCCCACAATTTATACAGCTCGATAGCCTCACGGTTATCTTTCATTGAAAACCAGCCGTGGTAGCTGGCAAAACATTGACTAGCGCGAAAGTCAAAATCCAAATTCCGCTCAAGCTCAGGGTAGTAGTTCCCCATATAAGCAAAGTCTGTGATGTACTCAACACACCATTCTCCTGTTGAAGACTGGCAAATAGACATTTCGACAGGGTGAAAGCCACCAGCATCAGCACTGTAACTTTTATCACGAAAGTTAAAGACCACATGACGGCTGGTGGAGAGCGTTTCATTGTTAAGCAAATGAGCTGAGTAGCGCGCATTAAGCAATGCATACAGCTTCTTAGAGACAGGTAGGGGTAATGACGTAAAGGCTAATTGGGACATCGACAGTCCTCCTTGTTTGGGGATAAATCAGAAAGTAGGTAGGGGTTTAGTTAAACGAGCTGACCAACGAGAGTTGCACGCTATCAAAGACGTTTCGGGTTAGGTGGCGAGTTAATGCATTCATCCAAGCGGTGAGCACCTCTTGCACTTCTGGATGAGATAAATCCGTTGTTCCTGTATCTGGTTGATAGAACCAACGATTAGTAAGGTGAAAGTACAGCTCCGGCTCTACTGAGGTACTGTTGTCATTAGGGTAAGAAAAGCTCGCAAAGAACACGATGACCCAAGGCTCTGAGCGTGACTCTCGTTTGAGCTGTATCTCTATAGGGTGCAATCCTTGACGATGGCGGTAGTAACTCATTTGACGACAGTTCAGTACCAGTCTTTCAGCATGCATAGGAACGGTATGATCTGCTAGAAGATTTTCTAGTGACGAGAGTAGTGCATCATTGATACTGATATCACCATAGTGTTGTTCAATCATAACCAGCCTCGCTCAGCAAATGAGGTGCAGGTTTCGCCTGTTACGATATGGTCCAATACGCGCACATCCACCAGCGCTAAAGCGTCTTTGAGTCTTTCGGTGATACGTCTATCCGCTTGTGAGGGTGTAGAGTCACCGGAAGGATGGTTGTGAGCCATAATCACTGCTGCTGCATTCACTTCCAACACCGCTTTTACTACTTCTCTTGGGTAGACACTGGCGGCATCGACGGTGCCATGAAAGAGCTCTTTAAACTCAATCAGTCGGTTTTGGTTATCCAGTAGCAGTAAAGCAAACACTTCACGTTCATAGCTGCCGAGTTTGCAGCGTACATACTCTTTGGTCGCACCAGGGCTAATTAAGGCATCGCCACGCACGTAGCGTGTGGCGAGTATCTCAGCGGCATGCTCTAGGATTTCATTCTCTTGATAGCGCTGTTGTTTTTTGTAATCAGAATTTTGGGTGTTCATTTCAGACTCCTGTCGGATTCAATGATGGTTATTCACATTGATGACATATGCCTGAAAATTTTTGGGTTTAGGGTGCGAAGCGATGGAAGATCATAAGGAAAGATGTGTTATTGAGGGGGTGTATGGTTTGTTAGCTTTAGAGGTAGGTTAGAGAGGAGCTTTTGATGGCGTTAGAATTAGGGCAGGATAGAATCGCTTAGTGATCACAGTTATTGGGGCGTTACACTAAATAATTTGCTCCAATAAGTTTGCTTCAGCATATTCGTTCCAACTGCGGTCTAACCGATTTTGCTATACTGCAACTTGTCTAAAACAGGCGTACCAGCAGTTTGGACACCTTACTAAGTGACTTTCCGGTAGCACTAGAAGCAACCTACCACAATTACATAGAATTCTAGTCTTGCAATAAGAGGCGGCCCATATATGCCCCTATTGTATGTATCTTCAATAGAATCTACATTGTAGTGATTGAGCAAATCTGGCCATTACTTTGCAGCTAATTTACGTGGTGAAGAAAATGCCATCCAATTCAGTGGATGATGTCACCAAAGCAACTATAGGACTACTCATGCTTAGCAACGTGATCAGACAGTGATATTGAATTCGCTTTATCGCGAATTCAATATCGAGCGAAAAAGTGTTTAGACTTCAAGCAACCAGCGGTTTTCTTTAAAGAAATGGCATTGGCTGCTTGATATTGGCGAGTGTCGCACTTCGCAGTTGAATTCGGGTATGAGTAGTTTGTTATTGGTGTGGTTGATGTAATAGGCAAATAATCTAGAAATAAAGATACCGAAAATTAGCAATAATAATTCATCTGATGTATATAGATGGTTATGTTATCAATACGTGAAAAAGTGAATATAATGAGCTTAAAAACAAAATTTATCATAATCAATCTAATAACTATGTCCTTACTCACACTTTTACTTAGTAGTGTGTTTTTTGTTGGTTTTAGCTCCTATCAAAAAGATGTTATTGCAGATTACCGTAATGAGCTGATGTCTGATAAAAAAGAGCAGCTTAAATCCGTGATTAGTACGGCTTACTCAGCAATAGGAAGCCTCGGTTTAAGTGGTGATAAGAATTTATTACAACAGTCTATTGCAAGTTTGCGATTTGAGCTAGATAGTCCGGAGAGTTATTTTTATATACATAATTCTAACGGTGAGGTGCTAGCTCATGGTTTTAATCCTGAATTGGTTGGAACCTCTCAGTGGGATCTAAGAAATCCTAAAGGTCAATATATTGTCAGAGATATCATAAGAAATGCAATGTCTGGTGATGGTTTTACTTTTTTTGAGGGACGAAAGCCCGAAAAAGAGGGTTACTTTCCCAAAATGACATTTAGTTACTACTCACCAGATCTTGAGTATGTGTTGACTACAGGTTTTTATATTGATGATATTGATGAGAAGGTTAGTGTTGCGCAATCTGAAGCTGATGAGTATTTTAGCTCAATTCTTACTAACTTTGTTTTGATAGTGGTAGTCTCTTCTGTCGCCTTTTATATTTTGAATGGATGGCTTATCTCAAGGGCGCTCGAGCCGTTATTTTCAATGAAAAGGTATTTTGAATTGTTAAACGCTGGCGATGGTGATTTAACTACAAGGCTTAGTAAAAAATCTAATGATGAAGTTGGGGAGTTGGTTGTTCTTTTTAATATTTTCATTGATAAGCTTCATGGAATAATTGGTAAAGGTATAGAGATATCCCAAGAGTTATCTTTGAGTATTAATAAATCTGATGTTGTGCTAAGGGATGGGAGAAATAATTCTTTAAATGAGCAAGCGTCTATTGAGCAGATAGCTACGGCTTCCACTGAGTTATCTTCAACAGCAAAAGATGTAGCAACTCATGCTCAGCAAGCCGAGAGAGCCGCTATAGAAGCTAATGAGGTTGTGCAGTCTGGACGTGATGCGCTTGAAAGTGCGATAGAAATAACAGAGAAAATTTCGATATCGATATTGGACACTCAAGAGGTTGTTAATTTATTAAGAGATTACTCTGAGCAAATTAGTAGTGTTGTTGATGTTATTGACAATATCTCTGAACAAACTAATTTATTAGCCCTTAATGCAGCAATCGAAGCTGCAAGAGCTGGTGAGCAGGGGCGGGGTTTTGCTGTGGTTGCTGATGAAGTTAGAGCTTTAGCTGGGAAAACGCAAAAATCAACAGTAGATATTCAGAACATTATTGAACAACTTCAAGAGCAATCTAAGCAAGCGGATGAATCTATGGAGCGTAATGTCGAGTTGATGAACTTGACTCGTTCAACCTCTGATGATTTGGCTAAATCGTTTCATTCTATATCAGATAAAGTATCGGGCATTTCTGAAGTCAATGCGATTGTAGCTACTGCCTCAGAGGAGCAAAGTGCGGTTACAAATGATATTTCTAAGCAGCTTGAACACATGAGTTTCCTTGTGCATAAAAACTTAGAAGGTATTGAAGAGTCAGTGTCATCAAATCTATCTTCAGTCAAAATTACACAAGATTTAAACTCAGAGTTGAGCTTTTTCAAGGTGGATAAATCATGATTCAAAACAAATGTGCCTTTTGCTCTCGTAGCGCTGTTCTGTGATCACCAAGCGATTCTGTCGTAGATAATTGCGAACAAAAAAATGATTCTACCTATAGAGAGGCGAATAGATCGCCTCTCTTTTTTTATTCGTTTATCGCGATCTCACCTAAGGGCACATAACGTGCTTTGTTGTCCTCTCTGTAAAAGTTTTGCTTTTTTATTTGCCATCCGTAACGAATGTATTTGGTATCGGTTAGGTAATAGCCTTCCCCCATGGCAAAGCGCTCACGGTGTTCAACGCTTTTCTCAGGGTTATTAAGAAAAGCCGTTTCAGTGTGATTAAGGCATGCTTTGCGCAGCTCTGGAAATAGGTTTCGAGAGTGTTTCGACCAAGCGAGAATGATGGTCTTTAGCGTTTTGGTGTGAAACTCACCCGCATATGGTTCACTGATTTCAGCGTCATAGTCCGTGAGTGTGGCAACAATCACGCCCTTTGCCCATTGTGGTACTTCTAAGGTTTCTTGAAACGCCTCCTCCGCTTGCTGGTGTTTACGCCACGCTCTTTCCCGCTCCTGTTGTTTGGCTTCTTCTTTTGCAGCTTCTTCGGCTTTGGCTTGCTCCTCGACCTGTTTAACCTGCATACGCCCTAGGTCTACGAATGAGTGGTCCAACTCATAAGTGTTAATGAGTTCGATTAACTGCTGGTGGTGTTTGTCATAAAGCCAAGGTTTATCGACATCCCCTTTATGCTGGCGGTAATAACGAGCCATGCTTAAGCAATGCTCAGCAAAGCCTTGGTCATTACCACCACACCCTAAATCTAAGCGACATTCGTGCTGATATTCATTGTCAAAGGTCACGGTTACTTTTGTCTTATCGTACCCGCCTAATGGATTGCGTTTAGCAACCTCCAGAGCTTTCTTTTCGAATTCATTAAAGTCATAGAGTGTCTCTTCAGTGAACTCGCGAGATTCAGACCATTGGATAAGTACCGTGATCGGTTTAATTTTTTTTGCCTCTGATGTGAGTAAAGAATCCTGTTGGTATTTGGATGAGCTGTTTGGTTGTGTTGTTTGCATGAGTGTTTCCTTTTTACGAATAAAATAAAAAAGACCACCTTGATAACAAGGTGGCCTCTAGAGTGGTGGGTGAACGTGTTTGTGAATCGTTAAGCTGGTGGGTTGTGTTTAACGTATTAGATAGAATGCTTCTTTACAGCGTGATAGGGCGGCTCTGAGCCATTTATCCAGCACTTGCCTTGGTAGCCATTGATGAGCTGCTGAAAGAGCCACATCTCAAAAGCAGACTTGGGTTTTATTGAGACATCAAAGCCATCGTCATCAAATCGTTGCCGTTCTTTCCAAGTTGCCTCTAAATCACTTAGCTGCGTTTTTATCTCACCTAGTTGGGTTTGTTTGGATTTGTCTGATGGCGTTTTAAGCCATAGCTCTAGAGTGTGGCAATACGGCATCACTCCATAGTTTTTAGCATGATTCAGTGTGTTACGTAATGCTCGTATCCAACCTTCTGCTTTGGTGTCACGACCATTGAGTTTGACATCTCCTGATTCAGCGGCTGCTGACCAGTCACAACCGTATTTCACGAGTAGTTGGTTGAATGTGTTTACACCACAGAACTGCCAGCTACGTGCTCGTTTGTTTGTCTCCGTGTCAAAGAGATTGCTAGAGCCAATGAGCATGTGGAGCATGAGTAGGTCATCTTCACGTAGCCTAAGTCTGTAACGTTCATACAGGGCTTGTTTGAGTTCGTTGGTACTTCGGGTGTCTGTGTGGTTGAGGCGTTCTCTAAAGAAGGTACAGGCTTGCTGAATAACGTCTTCTTTTGGTACACGCTGTGCCAGCTGTTCATAGACAATGTCATAGGACATAAGGAGGGCTCCTGTGAAAGAGTAAGGTAGTAAAATTATGGTGATAGCTAGAAGCTAGGGATCGGTAGTGTGGTGGTGTTATCAACAACTCTCAGGCATTAGCGGCTACGCAGCTCGATTGGGTTGTAGGCTCCCTTGGCTAAGTTAGCGATAAATTTGGATTCCCATAGTGTGTATAGCTTGTGGGTGTTGGGTGCAGTCATACTCTTTAGGCCGGAGTATCGAGTGAAGACCGTGGCATGAGTGAAATCGAACTCAATGTCTCGCTCAAGTGTCGGGTAAGGGTATCCATTGAAGCTAAAATCTGTGATGCAAAGGATTGAATAGAGGTTGTTAACGCCTTTCGCCAGTGCGATCTCAATAGGGTGGTAGCCTCCATGTTCAGCGGAGTAGTGCTTGTTACTGAAATGGATGGTGTGATGAGCATCTACGAGTCCTGTGTGTTTGTTTAGAACGTTGTTTAATGTATCCAGAAGAGCCAGAGAGATAGGCAAAACTGTCTTGTTGAATGAAGTTGTCGGTAAGGGGGAGCTATGCATAATCGGCTCCTTTTTCGAGTAATGGGGTTATGCATAGTGATGAAATATATTTGAAAAGATTTGGATTCGAATGGATGGCAGGGGAGAAGGGCGTGATGCTGAATAGTGAGTCATTTAGGCTAAAACAAAAAGTTACATATGAAACCGGAGTGCTGAAAGTTTGGTTTTGCGCATTGTTGATTCTTCAATTCTCCCGTATTCTCCATGTTTCAAAATGGACATAGAACTAGCGAGAGTACAGCTCGGTGGTTGCTGAAATAGTCGCGATTAAAAAGGCAGCGACATAGTTAAAGTCAGCTTAGAAAAACACTTAGAGACTAGCCTTTAAATATAGGCTCTCATCGACTTCAAAGTCGGTGGCTTTTTGGCGTTTAAGAGTGAAGCTCTTGAAGCCTAGATACCAGAGCAAGAAGCTCAGGTTTAACTGAGTCCCTAAACACAATATGACGAACATGTGTCGACAGTTTTCACGATGTCGGTCAATAGTTGAAATGAATTGAGCAGAATATGAATAAGCAACAATTAGCGGCAAAAATCTGGGAATCAGCGAACCAGATGCGTTCAAAGATCGAAGCAAACGAATACAAAGACTACATCTTAGGTTTCATCTTTTATAAGTACCTCAGCGATCAACAGGTGCAGTTTGTCACCAAAGAAGGGATGACGTCTGATGAAGTCAAAGCGCTAACAGAAGAAGACGCTGAAACAGTCAAATACATTCAAGATAACCTTGGCTATTTTATTGCTTACGAAAATCTGTTTTCAACGTGGGTTGATCCAACGTCCGACTTTGATGAATCTAACGTACGTGATGCACTGTCTGCTTTTAGCCGTTTGATTTCTCCTACTTACAAGAAGTTGTTTGAAGGCATCTTTACTACTCTAGAAACAGGGTTGAGCAAACTCGGTGAAAGTGCGGGTAAGCGAACTAAAGCTATCAGCGACTTGCTACACTTAATCAAAAGTATCCCTATGAACGGTCAGCAAGGTTATGACGTTCTGGGTTACATCTACGAGTACCTGATTGAAAAATTTGCAGCTAATGCGGGTAAAAAAGCCGGGGAATTTTATACGCCTCATGAGGTCTCGGTTCTCATGTCGCACATCATTGCTCATGAACTCAAAAATAAAGAAACCATTGAGATTTATGATCCAACGTCCGGCTCTGGCTCACTCCTTATCAATATTGGTGAGGCTGTTGAAAAATACGCTAAAAACAAAGACAGCATTACCTATTATGCGCAAGAGTTAAAAGCGAATACCTATAACCTTACCCGTATGAATCTGATAATGCGTGGTATTAAAGCCAGCAACATTAAAACCCGTAATGGCGATACTCTAGAAGACGATTGGCCATACTTCGATGAGAATGACCCACAAGGTACTTACGATGCCTTATACGTGGACGCTGTTGTTTCTAACCCACCGTATTCACAACAATGGGACCCTAGCTATAAAGATAGCGATCCTCGTTATTCGCGTTTTGGTCTAGCCCCAAAAACTAAAGCCGATTTTGCCTTTCTATTGCACGACCTCTATCACCTAAAGCCCGATGGTATTATGACCATTGTACTACCTCATGGGGTGTTGTTCCGTGGTGGTGAAGAGGGGGAGATCCGCAAGCAGCTTATTGAGCAGAACCACATCGATGCCATTATTGGTTTACCGGGGAATATCTTCTTTGGTACGGGTATTCCAACCGTGATTTTAGTACTCAAGCAAAAGCGCCAGAATACCGATGTCTTGGTTGTTGATGCGTCTAAACACTTTATTAAAGAAGGCAAAAACAACAAGCTACAAGCGAGTGATATTAAGCGTATTGTTGATGTTGTTATCAATCGAGAGAGCATCGAGAAATTCTCACAAGTCGTGAGTAAAGAAACTTTGCGCAGCAATGGCTACAACTTAAACATACCACGCTATGTCGACTCTTCAGCGGCGGCTGAAAGCTGGGATTTACACGCCACCATGTTAGGCGGCATTCCTAACAGTGAAATTGATGAACTCAATGCATACTGGCTTGCTTTACCACAGCTACGTGGTGCCTTGTTTACGGCTAAATCTTCCGCGTACAGTGAGCTGGCGATTGCTAAAGATGCAGTCAATACAAGCATTAGTCGTCATCCACAGGTGGTTGAGTTTATCTCGGGTTACAAACAAGCTTTTGCTGGGTTTGATGATGACTTAAACACGACGCTAATTAAAGGCTGGGAAGGGGTTAAACGT
Source organism: Vibrio sp. 10N.261.46.A3 (assembly GCF_041472995.1). NCBI lineage: Bacteria > Pseudomonadati > Pseudomonadota > Gammaproteobacteria > Vibrionales > Vibrionaceae > Vibrio > Vibrio sp. 10N.261.46.A3. The sequence continues at coordinate 12,227 of NZ_JBFRRH010000150.1, forward strand.
AATCAACAAGAGGCTTCATTAAGTGTTGAACTCTTTAAGCGCTTAAGTCCTATTGCTTTGATCGACAAATACCAAGCCTATCAGTTCCTGAATAACCAATGGCAAATCATTAGCGCCGATTTAGAAATGATGCAAACCGAAGGTTTTGACGCAACGAAGCAAGTTGATCCAAATATCGTTATCAAAAAGGCAAACGGCAAAGATACGGAAGTACAAGACAAAGCGACTCCGTGGAAAGGGCACATTCTGCCTTTTGGCTTAGTGCAAAAAACTCACCTAAGCGACGACCTAGCAGCATTGGCTAAACAAGAGAATCGTTTGGCTGAAATCTCAAGCTCATTGGAAGAAATTTTAGAGTCCTTAAGTGAAGAGGATAAAGACCTAGATACCGTCAAAGAAAGCAAAGATGCCTTTGTCAATGCTGAAGTAGCTAAGGCAGCTAAGGCTTTCTTGAAAGAGCAGAAAGACGGTAACGTTAAGTTCACAGAAGACAGTCTTGTGCTTGAAGAAAGCTACAAGGTCAAGATTATCCGTGCTAACAAACTTATCAACGAAGAAAAAACACTGAAAAAAGCAGTGAAAGAGGCAGCAACTAAACTACACCTTAAAACCAAAACCACCATCGAGGGTTTAAGCGACGAGCAAGTGAACAATCTACTGCACCTAAAATGGATCGCGCCATTAAGTAACGAGCTCGCTGCAATGCCAAGCAGCTTGATTTCCCAGCTTACCAATAAGGTACAAGTCCTTGCGGATAAATACGCTGTAACCTATTCGCAAGTCGCGAGTGACATCAAAACCACCGAAGATGAACTGGCGGAAATGATGGACGAACTTACAGGTAATGAATTTGATATGCAGGGCTTAGCCGAACTGACTAGCTTATTGAAGGGCGAATAAGATGAGTATGGAAAAGAAGGTGCCTGAAATTCGTTTTAAAGGGTTTAGTGGGGAGTGGAAAGAGAAACCCTTTGGAACATGTTTTGCTAACATACCAAACAATACCCTTTCTCGAGCTGAGCTAAACTACCGAGTTGGATTGGCAAAAAACATTCACTATGGAGACGTATTAATTAAATTTGGTGAAACTTTAGATGCAGATAGTGAACTAATACCGTTTATTACAAATAATGAAGTTGTTAATAAGCTGAAACATACCGCTTTGCAGAGTGGTGACATAGTGATAGCTGATGCTGCCGAAGATAATACTGTTGGTAAGTGTACAGAATTACTCAATGTAGGTGAGCTGTTGGTTTTTTCTGGATTGCACACTATTGCAGTTAGGCCAACCCTGCCTTTTGCTTCTAAGTATCTTGGTTACTACTTAAACTCAGCTTCATACCATGACCAGCTTTCATCATTGATGCAAGGAACAAAAGTACTATCAATATCAAAGACCGCAATACAGAACACTCTTGTAGTATTTCCAAAGAACGCTGAAGAGCAAACAGCCATCGGTAACTACTTCCAAAAGCTCGATAGCCTAATAAAACAACACCAACAAAAGCATGACAAGCTTAGTCACATCAAAAAATCGATGCTGGAAAAAATGTTTCCCAAGCAAGACGAAACCGTTCCAGAAATCCGCTTTAAAGGGTTTACTGGGGAGTGGTTGAGTAGCTCTATTGGTGAAATCTGTGGTGCAACTTTTGGTGGTGGTACTCCATCGACTAACGATAAAAACTTCTGGCAAGGCGAAATACCTTGGATTCAATCCTCTGACATCAAAGACGGTGTTATTTGTTCTGTTACTGCAAAGAAGTACATCACTAAAGCAGCAGTAAACAAATCTGCGACTAAGTTGGTCTCCGGCAACTCCATCGCAATCGTTACGCGAGTTGGTGTAGGAAAGTTATCTTTGATGCGAGGCGAGTATGCAACAAGCCAAGATTTTTTGTCACTAAGCGACTTGAAGATTAATTCACAATATGCTGTTTACGTTATTTGGAAACAATTAAAAATTGAAAAGGAACAAGTTCAAGGAACTTCGATAAAAGGAATAACAAAGGATGAGTTGTTAGGAAAATTTATAAGCTACCCAGAATCGGAAGAAGAGCAAACCCAAATCGGCAACTACTTTCAAAAACTCGATAGCTTAATCAATCAACACCAACAACAGATCACTAAACTCACTATTATCAAGCAGGCTTGTTTGAGTAAAATGTTTGTTTAAGGAATGACAATGACCGTTTTTAAAACCGAAGCAAAATTTGAGCAGGCTTTTATTGAGATTCTCACCCAAAAAGGGTGGGAGTCGGAAATACTCAAAAACAAAACTGAGTCTGAGTTACTGCAAAACTGGGCAAACATTTTGTTTGAAAACAATCGCCAACAAGATCGCTTAAACGATGTGCCGCTGACTGTAACTGAAATGCAGCAGATTATTGAGCAGATCAAAGAGCTGAAAACTCCGCTCAAACTCAACGGTTTAATTAATGGTAAAACGGTCGCGATTAAACGGGATAGCCCAGATGACTCGCTGCATTATGGCAAAGAAGTCAGTTTGAAAATTTATGACCGTCAAGAGATCGCTGCGGGTCAAAGTCGTTATCAAATTGTTCAGCAACCGAAGTTCGAACGAGGTAGCCCGTTACGTAACGATCGTCGTGGTGATGTACTGTTGCTAATAAACGGTATGCCCGTTATTCATATTGAGCTAAAGCGCAGCGGCATTCCGGTCAGTCAAGCGGTCAACCAAATTGAAAAGTACTCTAAAGAAGGCATTTTTAGCGGACTCTTTTCGCTTATCCAAGTCTTTGTTGCGATGGAGCCAGAAGAGACTAAATACTTTGCTAACCCCGGACTAGATGGCAAATTTAACCCTGATTATCAATTTCATTGGGGCAATTATAATAACGAGCCTAAAAATCATTGGAAGGATATTGCATCTGACCTTCTTTCCATCCCAATGGCACATCAGTTGGTCGGTTTTTATACCGTCGCTGATGATACCGATGGGGTCCTTAAAGTCATGCGCAGCTATCAGTATTACGCTGCGAATGCGATATCGGATCGAGTAGCTAAAACCAACTGGAAGCAGTTAGGCGGTGTAAACAATAAAGATAGGCTGGGTGGTTATGTATGGCATACCACTGGCTCTGGTAAAACCATGACCAGCTTTAAGTCAGCGCAGTTGATTGCTCAATCAAAAGACGCCGATAAAGTAATTTTCTTAATGGACCGCATCGAGCTTGGTACTCAGTCTCTACTTGAATATCAAGGATTTGCTAGTGATGGAGAAGTAGTACAAGCCACCGAGAATACTCATGTACTGGTGACCAAACTAAAAAGCACCGCGCCTGCTGATACCTTAATCGTTAGTTCGATTCAAAAAATGAGCAATATTTTTGAAGAGGCGGATGATGAGGGCGTCACAACAAATTCAGCTGATATTGAAAGAATCCGAGCTAAGCGCTTGGTGTTTATTATCGATGAGGCCCACCGCTCAACGATGAGTGGTGGGAAAGAAAATAAAGAAGGTATGTTGGTAACGGTGAAAAAAACGTTCCCTAAAGCCCTCTTTTTTGGTTTTACTGGCACGCCCATTCATGAAGAAAACCAAATCAAGAGTAATACAACGATGGATGTCTTTGGGGGCGAGTTGCATCGCTATAGTATCGCCGATGGTATCCGTGATGGAAACGTGTTGGGGTTTGACCCTTACAAAGTGTCTACCTTTAAGGATGGCGAACTAAGACAAGAGATTGCCTTACAACAAGCCAAGGCCGACTCGGTTACGGATGTGATGGCAGAGCCTGCCAAAAAGAAAAAGTTTAATCACTTTATGAATGATGTGCCGATGGCTGGTTATAAAGATGCCACAGGCAAATATCATAAAGGCATTGAAGACTATATTCCTAAAAGCCAATACTTAACGAAGGCTCATCAAGACAAAGTCGTCGCTGACATTTTGGATAAATGGGATGTGCTGAGCCAAGGCAATAAATTTCACGCCATTTTAGCGACGAATAGTATCGCTGAGGCGATTGATTATTATCGCCGTTTAAAAGCCGAGAAACCTGAGCTAAAAATATCGGCCCTATTTGACCCTAACATTGAGAACGATGGTAGTGGTGACCGTGGCCCGACGTTTAAAGGTGATGGTCTACAAGAGGTTATGGCCGATTATAACGCTCGCTATGGCCTAGAGTTTGATTTTGGTCGGCATTCGGCTTTTAAAAAAGATATCGCAGCGCGCCTTGCTCATAAAGAGCAGTACAAGAATATTCACAAAGAGCCTTCAAAGCAGCTGGACCTACTGATCGTGGTTGATCAAATGCTGACTGGCTTTGATTCCAAGTGGTTGAATACTTTGTACTTAGATAAAGTGATTAAGTATCAGAATATCATTCAGGCTTTCTCGCGTACTAATCGTTTGTTTGGTCCCGACAAACCTCACGGCATTGTTCGTTATTATCGCTACCCACATACCATGGAGCAGCACATTAATGATGCTGTCAAACTCTATTCTGGCGACAAACCTATTGGACTGTTTGTTGATAGGTTGGCAAGTAATATTGAGCTTATGAATAGGGTGTCAGCGGATATCTCTGAGCTGTTTGCTAGTTCTGGTATTGAAAATTTTGAAACGCTGCCAGACGATGTAGAGCTCTGTGCCAAGTTTACCGAATTATTTAATACCTTTAACAAGCACCTAGAAGCTGCCAAAGTACAAGGCCTGAATTGGGAGCAGTCTACCTATACTGACTCATTAGAAGGCGAGATCGGTGTTGAACGCGAGGTCACTCTGGCTGTCGATGAACTCACTTACATGAGTTTAGTTCAGCGTTATAAAGAGCTTGCTGGCAAAGGGGACGGCAATGGTGAAGGTTCAGGTGGTGATGTCCCTTTTGATATCAGTGGTTATCTAACAGAAATAGACACGGGTAAAATCGATGCCGACTACATGAATAGTCGCTTTGATAAATATCTAAAAGAGCTTAATCAGCACCAAGACTCTACTAGCGTTGAAAGTACACTCAATGAGTTACACAAGTCATTTGCGTCACTGAGCCAAAGTGAGCAAAAGTATGCCAAGCTCTTTTTGCACGATTTGCAGCGTGGGGATGCACAGTTAATTGAAGGCCATACTTTTAGAGACTATATCAACGACTATCAAAATCAGAAGGAGCAGTTGCGAATAGCCGCTATTGTTGAGGCTCTTGGTTTAGATAAGGATTTGCTTCTTCAGTTGATGGGTGGTGATGTGAATGAGCAGAGCATTAACCGTTTTGGTCGCTTTGATACGCTGAAATCAACGGTCGATAGAACTAAGGCAAAAGTCTACTTTGAACGCCTCGAAGGAGCGACGATCCCCCCGTTCAAACTGAACATGCGCATTGATAAGTACCTTCAAGAGTTTATCTTTGGGCAAGCGGAAGATTTTCTGGAAGATAGTCGGATAGATACTCACGAAGAGAGTCAAAATATTTCCCCTAAGCCACTTGTTTTTGGTGATATTAAGCTCTATCGAGCAGACCAAGTTCTAGAGCTTAAAAACGCTGTTGAGTTGGGTTCAGTTACCTTTAAAACAGATACCTTGTATGAAGACAATCCCGCTTCGTTATTATCAACAGGCTGCTACAGTGAGCTAAAGCAACTTGGGGGGGTGTCTTCTCATGTTTTAGATACGACGCTTACTGCACTTTTAGAACTCGAACAGGTGACAAAAGATCTTGATCTTCCCCTTTATCAAGAAGGTCAGAGTGGTATTGTTTGGGCTCTCAAAGAGGTAAGAGAGGGGAGCGTCGTTGATGAGTTTATTGCTATTGCTGTTCAATATGCTGGAGATGAAAGCTATAAGCCATTTATCGAAAATGTTATTTACGATGGTGCAAAAAGTGTTCTGTTTGCCAGCTTTGTTGTATTGCCAAAAATGGCATTCAGCAAACTAAAATCTAAGCATGAAGAACAAAAAGAGCGTAATGCTGAAAAGTCTGCCATTGAAACTTCGCCAAACGTCATTGATTTTAAAATGAATAAGAAGCTAGCAGAAAAATGGGGAAATACAGCACACTAATGAGTAGGTTAAATGACCTCCATTTACGTTTGCGAGTGTAGTTAGTATAGAAACGAATTGAGCAAAAAATATGACAGTAAAAGTTTCACATATCACGCATATTGATAATTTAGGGAGTATCTTAGAGCAAGAATGTCTCTGGTCTGATGATAAGCGTATTGAACTAGGGTTAGTGAATCAGAATATAGGTTATAGCCATATTAAACAGCGCCGTCTTGTACGCCCTGTAAATGTGGCTGCTGGCGGAGCTATCGGCCAGTATGTGCCTTTCAACTTCTGTCCTCGTTCTGTCATGCTGTTTGTTATCTATAAGGGGCACCTTGATTTTCAAGGTGGTCAAGACCGAGTGCTACACTTAATCAGTGATACAGATACTATTCGTTTGAGCAATCAGCACTGTTTCTTCACCGACATCCATGCAGACTTGGATTATGCTGAACAGATTGATGATTTTGATCGGATAGGTGAGCTAGATATTCAGCGGATTATTAATGAGAAGTACTGGCAAGATTTTAAAGAAGAAAAACAAGCTGAGTTTTTAGCTTTTGAATCAGTGCAATGGACCACAATTCACCAAATTGGTGTTAAGACGGAAGCTATTGCTGATGAAGTTAATGCTTTGCTTCAGGCTACACAGCACAAGCCAGAGGTTGTTATTCGACCTGAATGGTATTACTAGAGGTTACTATGATCATTTATCAGACAGGTAATATTTTGCATGATCAGGCTGACGCTATCATCAACACCGTAAATACGGTAGGCGTGATGGGGAAAGGCTTGGCTCTACAATTTAAAAAAGCATTTCCTGATAACTTTAAAGCTTATAAGAAAGCATGTGATGATAAATCTCTCGTAATCGGGCAAGTATTATCCGTACCTCTAAACTCAATCAGTGCACCATTTTATGTGATTAATTTTCCAACAAAAGCACATTGGAAAGGCCACTCTAAGCTTGATTTTATAGAGCAAGGTTTAAATAGCTTGAAAGCGGAGGTAAAGCGCTTAGAACTTAAATCGGTCGCTATCCCAGCATTAGGTAGTGGTTTGGGAGGATTACCTTGGCAACAAGTCGAGTTGCTCATTAAAGAACATTTAGCTGATATGCCTGATGTTGAATGGCGGATCTACCCACCACAAGCAGCACCTAAAGCAGAAGCTATGCTAAATAAAACTAAACGACCGGCTATGACAACGGGCCGAGCGGCTGTGCTTGGCTTGATAGAGCGCTATGTGTCAACGGGATTTGGTTATCGTTTATCTTTACTTGAAGTACAGAAGCTCGTGTACTTTCTAACAGCGGTTGGTGAGCCATTAAACAAGGTTGTCTTTCAAAAGCATCACTATGGTCCTTATGCTGATGTACTTCGTCACGTGCTCGATAAAATGGAAGGCCATTTTATTTCAGGTTATGCCGATGGTCTAAATAAGCCTGAAACACCGATTGAGCTTAAAGGCGATGCTGTAACTGAGGCTCTTAATTACCTTGAGCAGCATACAGAGACTAAACAGCGCTTTGATAAGGTTGCCAAGCTAATAGAAGGGTTTGAGTCTCAAAATGGTATGGAGCTACTATCAACTGTTCATTGGGTAGCAACTCAGGAATATGGTGATAAAGTTCTAACGAGTGAAGATGTGATTAATGGTGTTCATGGATGGAGTGCGAGAAAAGCAAATATGAAATCAGCTCATATTTTGGCTGCTTGGAATCGATTGCGTGAACAAGGGTGGTTGGACAGTAAAGCGCCAACGTTGTGATGTGAAAACCTATGCTCTCTTTTGTATTTCGATGAGCAACTTATTATGCGGGTTATGTTCTTAGTTAATGAAAAAGCCCTTTCAGCCATATCGGTTGGAAGGGTTTCATTTTTTTTAGCGATAGATAATGCAGCAAGGAGTTGGCGGCGTCATCCAAAATATTTTAGATATATGTCATTACCGTGAACATCAATATTCAGGTAAGGCATGACATGAATAAAATTAAGTTAATAAAATTAGAAGCTGTGATTGAAATGACGACTTTGAGTCGCTCTGCTATCTACAGGGGCATAAGAGAATGTCGGTTCCCAAAGCAAGTACGTTTGAGCCGTCGCTCAGTTGCTTGGGTTGAAAGTGATATTCAGAACTGGATAAAAGCACAAGTCGCGGAAAGGCAGAGCATATAGATTTGAGAGGGGCAGGCTAAGGCCCTCTTTTTTATTTTGAGGATATAGGATGTCACGGCTTTAGGTTTGCCGAATACTTTAGTTTGTAACTGGAAACTTTGCAGGTGCGGACAAAAAGCAACCGATTGGAATTCTAGATAGAGAACTAAGTTTTCTTTTCTATCAATGAGTTAGCTTTTTTGGTTAGTGTAGGTAAAAGTGTGGTTTTTAAACATGCGTTACTTTAAATTGTTGTTTTTAATGTGATTGCATACTAATGCATCAGGAGTATGTTTTTGATCGGCTTTCACAGTTAACTTCTTTCGTTTATTTCTATTGCGGCTTAGGATACGTGAAAGCGTTTCGTGCGAAAAGCGGCTGATGCGAAAAGATGCGAATCCAAATGATATGACAGTAAATAAAGGGAAGCTGATGATGCAGATGACTCAAGACCTTAGTGAACAGCTCGGACATTTACTCGCTAAACACAAACACGTGTTAGTGACGGCTGAGTCTTGCACTGGCGGAGGTGTCGCGAGTGCAGTCACCGATATTGCGGGCAGCTCTGGGTGGTTTGATCGCGCTTTTGTTACGTACAGCAATGAAGCCAAGCAAGAGATGATAGGTGTACAGCTCAAAACCTTAATGGAGTTCGGCGCTGTGAGTGAGCCTGTCGTAATAGAAATGGCGAGCGGGGCATTGCAACATTCAAACGGGACTATCTCTGTATCGATCAGTGGCATTGCCGGGCCAGGTGGCGCGACCGAAGATAAGCCTGTTGGTACAGTATGCTTCGCGTGGAAAGCGCTAAATGGCTGGGATAAAGTAGAAACGCATGTATTTACAGGCGACAGATCACAAGTACGCCAACAAGCCACGTACCATGCCCTGCAAGTTATTTATGATTACCTATCAATGGAAGGTAAGTAACATTTGTACAAATTATTTTCATACAGGTATAGACACTGTATGAATCAACAGTATAATGAAAGCCAATTAGTCACCCCTATGTGGGTTAGAAATAGATTCTAGATCGCTTGTTGAGACAACCGATTATGTGGAGATAGAAATGGACGAGAATAAACAAAAAGCGTTAGCCGCAGCCCTTGGTCAGATTGAAAAGCAATTTGGTAAAGGTTCTATCATGCGTCTTGGTGATAACCGCACAATGGACGTAGAAACTATTTCTACAGGTTCTCTATCTCTAGATATCGCACTAGGTGCTGGTGGCCTACCGATGGGACGTATCGTAGAAGTTTACGGTCCAGAATCATCAGGTAAAACAACGCTAACGCTTGAGCTTATTGCTGCAGCACAGAAAGTGGGCAAGACGTGTGCATTCGTTGATGCGGAGCACGCACTAGACCCTATCTACGCTCAAAAGCTTGGTGTTGATATCGATGCACTTCTTGTTTCTCAACCAGATACGGGTGAGCAAGCGCTTGAAATCTGTGATGCACTGGCTCGTTCAGGTGCAATCGACGTTCTTGTTATTGACTCAGTAGCAGCACTAACACCAAAAGCAGAAATTGAAGGCGAAATGGGCGACAGCCACATGGGTCTTCAGGCTCGTATGCTTTCTCAAGCGATGCGTAAGCTGACGGGTAACCTTAAGCAGTCTAACTGTATGGCTATCTTCATTAACCAAATTCGTATGAAAATTGGTGTGATGTTCGGTAACCCAGAAACAACAACAGGTGGTAACGCACTTAAGTTCTACGCATCTGTTCGTCTTGATATTCGCCGTACTGGTGCGATTAAAGATGGTGATGAAGTTGTTGGTAACGAAACTCGTATCAAGGTCGTTAAGAACAAGATTGCTGCACCATTCAAACAAGCTGAGACTCAAATCCTTTACGGTAAAGGCTTCAACCGCGAAGGTGAGCTTATCGACCTAGGTGTTAAGAATAAGCTAGTAGAAAAAGCAGGCGCTTGGTACAGCTACAAAGGCGATAAGATCGGCCAAGGTAAAGCTAACGCTGGTAAATACCTACGTGAAAACCCAGAAGTTGCTCTAGAGATCGATACTAAACTTCGTGAGTTACTACTGACTCCTGCTGTTCTTGAAGAGAAAGACGTAGAGAAAGAAGAAGAAAACGAAGAGCTATAAGCTCACGTTTTATAGAGTGGATGTTTGAAAGAAGCATCCGCTTTGAAAGAATTTAAAGCCTCGCATATTTTATGCGGGGCTTTTTTATTGGAGCAGCTCCGTCGAGCATGTATTTGGTCAACTCTCTTTCGTTGACTGAGTTTCTTCGGTACTAGGTCGTCAATTTAGTTCTGCTTTTCCACGGTTAGATATAGTGGAATATTCTTCATTTTATCGAATTCCCACTAAAATCCTGCCCAAGGGTGTCTTTTCTACAAGAAAACTAGTCGAAGCCTTAACCATGATCTACAATACGGCAAAATTCTAACTCGACTATTTTCAGGAAGAGCTGCATGTACATGAGCACTGATGAGGTTCGCAACGCGTTCCTTAAGTTCTTTGAGAGCAAAGAACACCAAATCGTAGACAGTTCATCGTTAGTTCCACATAACGATCCAACCCTGCTATTCACTAACGCAGGTATGAACCAATTCAAAGATTGCTTCTTAGGTGCCGAAAAGCGTGCCTACACTCGAGCAACTACGGCTCAGCGTTGTGTACGTGCGGGTGGTAAACACAATGACCTTGAAAACGTAGGTTTCACGGCTCGTCACCACACGTTCTTCGAAATGCTAGGCAACTTCAGCTTTGGCGACTACTTCAAAGAAGAAGCGATTGGTTTTGCTTGGGAATTCCTGACTGAGACTCTTCAACTGCCAAAAGACCGTCTGCTGGTAACGGTATACGAGACAGATGATGAAGCATTCGATATCTGGAACAAGAAAGTAGGTGTTCCTGCTGACCGTATCGTTCGCATTGGCGACAAAGAAGGCGGTAAACAGTTCGAGTCTGATAACTTCTGGACGATGGGTGACACAGGTCCTTGTGGTCCATGTACTGAAATCTTCTACGATCACGGTGAGCACATCTGGGGCGGCCGTCCAGGCACACCTGAAGAAGATGGTGACCGTTTCATCGAGATCTGGAACAACGTATTCATGCAGTTCAACCGTCACGCTGACGGTACAATGGAACCGCTACCTAAGCCTGCTGTAGATACAGGTATGGGTATTGAGCGTATTTCTGCAATCATGCAGGGCGTTCACTCTAACTACGAAATTGATGTATTCCAAAAGCTAATCAAAGCGACAGCGGAAGTTGTGGGTCATGACGATCTATCTAACCAATCGCTACGCGTTATTGCTGACCACATCCGTTCTTGTTCATTCCTAATTGCTGACGGTGTTATGCCTTCAAACGAAAGTCGTGGCTACGTTCTACGTCGTATTATTCGTCGTGCAGTTCGTCACGGTAACAAGCTTGGCGCACAAGGCGTGTTCTTCCACAAACTTGTAGGTGTACTAGCTGAAGTGATGGGCTCTGCGGCAGATGAACTTAAGAAACAGCAAGAGCTTGTTGAAAAAGTACTTCGCATTGAAGAAGAGAACTTTGGTCGTACTCTAGAGCGCGGCATGGTTATTCTTAATGACGCACTAGATGCACTTGAAGGCAAAGAGCTTGACGGCGAAACAGTTTTCAAACTCTACGATACATACGGCTTCCCTGCTGACCTTACTAACGATGTAGCTCGTGAACGCGACTTTACTATCGATGAAGAAGGCTTTGAGAAGGCGATGGAAGCGCAGCGTAAGCGTGCTCGTGAAGCCGGCCAATTCGGCACTGATTACAACGCGACAATCAAAGTAGACACCAACACTGAGTTCTGTGGTTACACAGCAACTGAAGGTGCTGGTGAAATCTCTGCGCTATTTGTTGACGGCGAAGAAGTATCTTCACTATCGGCTGGCGACAAAGCAATCATCATCCTTGAAGAGACACCATTCTACGCTGAGTCAGGCGGTCAATGTGGTGATGCTGGTACACTAAAAACAGCGTCGGGTCTTTTCAAAGTACAAGACACTCAGAAGCTAGGTAACGCATTTTCGCACCACGGTGAGCTAGTTGAAGGTGTATTTGCTAAGGGCGATAAAGTAGAAGCAACGGTTGACGCTGAGCGTCGAGCTGCTATCTCACTAAACCACTCTGCAACTCACTTACTTCACTCTGCATTGCGCGAAGTGTTAGGTGAGCATGTTGCTCAGAAAGGTTCTTTAGTTAAGCCAGACAACCTACGTTTTGACTTCTCTAACCTTGAAGCGGTAACACCGGTACAGATTAAAGAAGTAGAGCGTTTGGTTAACGCACAAGTTCGTAAGAACCACGTGATTGAAACCAACATCATGGACATCGAGTCAGCGAAAGAAAAAGGTGCAATGGCACTGTTTGGCGAGAAGTACGATGATGAAGTTCGCGTTCTATCTATGGGCGATTTCTCTACTGAACTTTGTGGTGGTATCCACGCAAGCAACACGGGTGATATCGGCCTATTCAAGATCACTTCTGAAGGTGGTATTGCTGCGGGTATTCGTCGTATTGAAGCGGTAACGGGTGAAGCTGCTCTAGATGCTGTAGAAGCTCAGGCTAACGCTTACGAAGAGAAACTTGCTGAATCAGCTAAGAAAGCGAAATCGCTAGAGAAAGAAATTCAACTGCTTAAAGAAAAGATGGCTGCTGCAGAAAGCGCAAACATCATGGGTAAAGTAGAAGACATCTCTGGTACTAAAGTGCTGGTTGCTGCAATTGAAGGCGCAGACAACAAGAACCTACGTACTATGGTTGATAACGCTAAAAACCAAGTAGGTAGCGGTATCATCCTGATCGCAAACGTAGCAGATGGTAAAGTTGGCTTGATTGCTGGTGTAACTAAAGACCTAATCGGCAAAGTAAAAGCGGGTGACCTCGTTAAGATGGTTGCTGAGCAAGTTGGCGGTAAAGGCGGCGGTCGTCCTGATATGGCTCAAGCGGGCGGTACAGATGTTGCGGCACTGCCAGAAGCGCTTAAATCTGTGCGTACTTGGCTAGAAGAACGTCTTTAAGCTTAAGTAATTGATACAAAGATGCCCAATCAGTTGATTGGGCATCTTTTATTTTGCTTATTGGAAGTGTGTTTAAACAAGGTTTGATTGAGATTAACCAAGAAGTCTAATGGTGGCGTTAGACTCCTTGGTTAATTTTTTATTGCTTCGCCCTGACGCGGAGTATGTGTTTTTTTGTCATATATAGACATTGGTCTTGGGAAGGTGAGGACGGGTGAAAATGCCTCTTATCGTGCAGAAATTTGGTGGAACGTCGGTGGGTTCAATTGAACGAATCCACCATGTAGCAGAAAAAATCATTGAAGCGAAAAATGAAGGGAACCAGATCGTGGTTGTCGTTTCTGCTATGTCTGGTGAAACAAATCGGTTAGTTAACTTAGCCACGCAAGTTGATAGCGTACCAAACGCTAGAGAACTGGATGTGTTGTTAACGGCTGGCGAGCAAGTTTCCATGGCCTTGTTAGCAATGACGTTACACAAGTTAGGTTATGAAGCGACATCGATGACTGGCTATCAAGCCAAGATACACACGGATTCTAATCATAATAATGCAGCGATTGAGCGTATTGATACTGCTCCGATTCAAGCTCTGCTAGATGACAATCAGATTGTTATTGTTGCAGGCTTTCAAGGGTTTAATGCGAAAGGTGATATCACAACATTAGGCCGCGGTGGTTCAGATACTACAGCGGTAACGCTTGCAGGTGCCTTACAGGCGAAAGAATGCCAGATCTATACTGATGTAGATGGTGTTTACTCTTGTGACCCTAGAGTCGTAAAGCAATCTCAGAAATTAGATACCTTAGACTTTCCTTCTATGGAAGAGATGGCTCGCCGAGGCGCTAAGGTATTGCACCTTCCTTGTGTTCAGTATGCATGGCAGCACAACGTGCCATTGCGAGTGCTTTCAAGCTTTGAACAAGGCGAGGGCACATTGATCGCGGGCAATCAGTGTTTGAATGATATTGCTGGCATCGCCATCCAAAGAGATATGGTACGTATCGAGTGTTTGAATGAAGATTTACTGTCTTTCATTTCACATTGCCAACTGTTGGGGATCGAAGTCTGTAGTGTGATCGAGGAAACAGAACGGGCAGCACTCATAATTAAACAAGACATAAGTGCCAAATTAAAACTAGTTTTTGCTGAGAAAATCCGTAATAGTGAACAGGTTAGTTTGTTAACTGTGGTAGGAAGCCGAACACAAGAAATTGTGGTCAGTTCACATGGATTGTTGTCTGAAGGCGAAATTGATGTACAGCATCACTTATTGCAGCAGCAGTCTTTAACTTTGGTGATATCACCAACGCAAGTCGATATGGCTGCTAACATATTACACAATGCATACATCGTAGCGCGTGAAATACAGGGTTATCCTAAAAAAGAAGTGCATTTTGGTTAAATAAACTCAATCGATAGTTTACGAAAATATAACTTTTGTTGGATAATGCTCTCGTAGCTAGATAAATTTAGAGATTACTCAAGGAGCAAAGAATGCTAATTTTGACTCGCCGCGTTGGCGAAACACTGATGATTGGTGATGAAGTAACAGTTACTGTACTAGGCGTTAAAGGTAACCAAGTACGTATCGGTGTTAACGCACCTAAAGAAGTATCTGTTCACCGTGAAGAGATCTACATGCGCATTCAAGCTGAAAAAGGTAATGGTAACGTTGCATCTGGCAACTACTAATACTTTTGCGTAGAGAAGAGGCTAGCATTGTTGCTAGCCTTTTTTGATCTTGGGGAATCGAAACACTCATTGGGACATAGATGAGTTGGATAACGGTTCAGTCTCAAAGTGGTGAAGTGAATGCTTTGTGATGTTGTGAGATACAGACAAGGTTGAACAGAACTGTTGCTCTGTATTTTGTTTGGCAAAACTCAAGATTTATTCGCTTCCCCTATGGCGCAAATACGCATCCCGTAGTATTGTGCCATCAGCGGTAGCACTTGCTGCTGGAGAAATTAGATAATTGTTTTCGGCTGTTTATTATTGCCAATCTTTCACCTTAATTTTTAAGGGAAAAAGCGCGATTTGAATCTTATAAGTTCAATTTGCAAGCGCTTTGATTAAATAGCAAACGGTTGAGTGTTTTTGTCCAATTTTTTTCAATAAAGTGTTTGACATATTTTCGGTAAAACGTAATATGTGCCTCCGCAAGACGGTGAGGTGGCCGAGAGGCCGAAGGCGCTCCCCTGCTAAGGGAGTATGTGGTTTGTAGCTGCATCGAGGGTTCGAATCCCTCCCTCACCGCCATTTCTTGCGAGTCTAAAATTAGCAATTTAGACAATGTAAATGTGCGTCCTTAGCTCAGCTGGATAGAGTACCTGGCTACGAACCAGGCGGTCGGAGGTTCGAATCCTCCAGGACGCGCCACTCTCTCTTCTCTTACTTGTAAGTGATTTGAGAATAATGAATTAGGTGAGGTGGCCGAGTGGCCGAAGGCGCTCCCCTGCTAAGGGAGTATGTGGTTTGTAGCTGCATCGAGGGTTCGAATCCCTCCCTCACCGCCATTCATTACAGGCCGATGGCCTTTTTTTTTCTTCGTAGCAAGAAGAATGTGATGTATTTCACAACTTCATTCTTAATGAATGAACACCGTGCGTCCTTAGCTCAG